>NZ_JBYVNY010000007.1:0-163629 GCF_058146105.1 Sporacetigenium sp. TC11
TTGTTCACATTGATAACAGAACATTGGATTTGGCTCAACCTTTATTGGTGTAGCAGTTGTATTAGTTTCTTCTTTTTTATTTTTAAATAATCCAAACATTATTAAATTCCTCCCTGTTTTCTTTTTTTATTTGCTGTATCTTATGTTTATAATATATATCAAATTACAATGTTTTTCTGTAACGTAAGTTACAAATATACAATTTTTAGAAATTATCTATAAAAAATAATCCCCCAGACATCATTTGTCTGAGGGAATATATAATTGTTTAATTTACTTTATAAAAGAAAAGTTACTTACATCTTCTAATTTATAGTCCTTTTTAACTAAACCTTTTGATTTAGTCCATTTTAATACATCATTAAAGCCTTCATTTGTGATTTCTTCAGCCTTACTATATTCTACATCTCCACCTAAATATTTATCTATTCCTTCAGGGAAACCATATTGTTTTAAAACTTTACTATATTCACTAGGGTCAGCAGTATTAATATACTCTACGGCATTATTATAAGCTTTATAAAATGCTTTTACTTCCTCTGGATTATTACTTAAAGTTTTTTCATTGAATAAAAGTGTTCCTGCCTTTATACCATATTCTTCAGAAGATGCTAGAACATGAGCTCCTTTTGAAGCTAATAAAGTTGCTTGAGGTTCAGTAAAAATAACACCATCAATTTTATCAGCTAATAAAGCTTCTAATCTTGCATTAAATTGAGGAATGGAAACAACCTTATATTCTATATTATTTTTCTCTGCCATTTTGTCCATGATATACTCAAGTACAAAGTTTGGTACAATTGAAACGTCTTTACCATCAAGTTTTTCAAAGCTATCTATTCCTGAGTTTGGCGATGTTAATAATTTAAAATCTTCGTTAATATCTGATGTAATTTTCATATTTAATCCAGCCTCATGGAAAGCTAATGAAGTCATTATATCTCCTATAGTTGCGTCAATTTCACCAGCTTGTACAGCTATGTTGCGATCATTAGGAGCAAAGAAAGGCATTACTTCAACACTTACCCCTTCTTTTTCGAAAAATCCTTGCTCTTTAGCTATAATTATAGGAATAGCTGATTCAGCAGGTAACGTTCCAAACTTTAATGTATAATCTAATTTTTCTTTTGTAGCTTCCTCTTTTTTTGTTTGACACCCAACAGTTAAGCTTGCTATCATTGCTAAAATAATTGCTAGTACTAATGTTTTTTTCAATGTAATTCCTCCTATGTTTATTAATATTGAGTATTAAATATACTTTTAAACTTCTCAAGGTCATAATCTAATAAAACACCATTTCTATATAACTTATATGGATTTGTTTCTTTAGTATTTATTCCACCTTGAGTTGTAAAAGACAATAAAAAACCTATTTCCTTTAGCCATTCTATATTTTCTTCCTTATAGAATCCAAATGGATAAGCAAAAACATGCTTAGTATCAACGTACTCTTCGCACTCCTCAATATCCTTAATAAATGTGTCTTTATCTACACTATATAATGCTGTTATATTATCCTTTTTTGTATGTAGGGCCTTAGTGTGATTAGCAAATTCAAATACGTCTCTCATTTGGTCTAATTCTTCCATTGATAAACATACAGATTGATTATTTAAATTGTTTTGTACTTTATCAAATATCCAATCTTTTACCATAAAGCCTACTGCATGAAAATTGTACTTCTTTAATATAGGATAAGCATTAAGTAAAGCAGACTTGTACATATCATCAAAGGTAAGTAGTACAGATTTTTCAGGTAAAACCTTATCATTGTAATAAAAATCTATAACATCCTTTAGTGACAACGTCACATAACCCTCTTCATATAAGTATAGCATTTGCTTTTCAAAGTTCTCTAAATAAGCAAATAAAACAGGAGGCAAAACATCTTCATAGTCCTGCTGAACTTTAATACCCTTGTATGAAGCATAATCAAAGTCATTTCTACTAACGATTTCATGATACATTAAAACGGTAAATCCTTTCATAATATCCTCCTTCTTAAATCCTTCAATTGCCATAAAATCCCACATTCTATTTTATCATTATACCCTATTTCCTGAAAGCTTTTTCACCAAGAGACAATAATATACCAAACACTATTATCTCTTTATTCTTAAATATATCATATAGTATGGATTTGATGCGTCTTTGTAAATTAGTTAATTTGATTTTGTCTCACTTTTTCACCCCTTGGGCATTGATATATATAGATTTTATCTACTGGAAGAATTTGTGGGTTTGAAAATATAAAACCACATGCTATACTATGTCTATCGCAAAAGTTACAAAACGGTTACAAAATAACATTAAACAAAAAATTCTTAAATTAAATTATAGATATGAATTTATTCAATTAACTCTAAATCATAAGGAGGATACAACCATGATAAAAAGAGCTAAAAAAATATTATCATATACAATGTTAGGTATGTTATTAACACTTCCAATGGCAAACAGCGCAGACGCTTTATCTAATACAACAACTACTTCTTACAACACTTATTTACAACAATACTTCAGTAAATATTCTAAAACTCCTACTACAACTACAGTAAAGCAACCAACTACAACTACTAACACAACAACAACTTCTCCAGCACCAGCCCCTACTACTACAAACACTACTACAACTGCACCTACTACAACTACTACTACGGCTCCAACAGGTGACTTTAGTGCTTATCAACAAGAGGTATTAAATATAGTAAATAAAGAAAGAGCTTCAAAAGGATTAAGTGCTCTTAAGTTTAATGCTGAATTATCAAAAGTTGCTACTACAAAATCACAAGACATGATAGATAAAGGTTACTTTGATCATAATTCACCAACTTACGGTTCACCATTTGATATGATGAAAAAGTTTGGTATAACTTATAAAACTGCTGGTGAAAACATAGCTATGGGCCAAAAGACTCCACAAGAAGTTATGACTGCTTGGATGAACTCTGAAGGGCATAGAAAAAATATACTAAACTCAAGCTTTACTGAAATAGGTATAGGTATAGCTAAAGATAAAAACGGTAGATTATATTGGACTCAAATGTTTATAGGTAGATAATAATCATAGTTAAATATAAGTAACACAAAAAAGATAGGGTTTTTAATTAAAAACCCTATCTTTTTATTTATAGAAGTAAGTTTTTTACTCATTTAAAATTTTCTGTTTCTTTAATATTTTAATTTTTTTCCTTAAGCCTATTCCCAGTGATAATAACAAAAAGCCTAGTAAAATCACAATTATACCTAAGATAAGATTAGTATATTGAATTCCAAATCCTCCATAGTTTTGAATATTTGTCAAACCAATATGAACATTTGAAATACCTATAAAGAATTCAGCAAATGCAAGTATAAACCAAAACTTACTAATATTGTTGTAATGATCTATCTTTGAATCAGTATCAGTATAAAGTTCAAATTCTCCATCAGATGATTTTTTTCTAAGATAAACCCAACGCATATACTTTGCAACACACTCTATCCCAGTTTCATCTAAAAAGTTAAGGTATTTCATACTTTCAGGATGACTTGGAAGTTCCTTTAATAATTCAATTCTATAAATATACTCTCCTTTTTCAACATCTTCAAAAGTATATTTACACCATGAGTAATTTGTAAGCGCTAACCCCTTTGACGCCATTTCATTGAGCCATTTTTCTTCTTTTTCAAAATCAACATAGGCCTTTCTTATAATATGTTTCACTTAGTTATTCCCCCTGTAATTTTTTTGCCATTTATAATCAATTCCTCAAGACGAATCATTTCGTTTTCAACTGCATCTTTACCTAAAAGTGTAACAATATATTCTTTTTTGCGAGAATCGCCACTTTCATCGATTGGTTCTATCCAATTCTTTTTTAGGAGTGTGTTAATTGCTCCATATAATGTTCCTGCTCCAAGATTTACTCTACCATTACTTATTTCTTTAACATTTTGCATAATTCCATACCCATGTAATGGATTATACAAAGATAGTAAAATATAAAATACTACTTCTGTTAAAGGGGCTTTTTCTGTATTTGCTCCCATAACTTCCACCTCCGTATTACGCCAAACGATATATCGTTCTACGTAATATTATTATATCACTTCGCGATATATTTGTGCATAAAAAATAGAATTTTATTTAAAGGCTATGTTAGATAAAATTGTTTATATAGGCACAAAATAAAAAGGCTTACCTCTTGGTAGCCTCTTTTATCTAAATTGGTCAAACATTCCCCTAATATCCAATAATCCATAACCATAAGACACATTTGGATATGTTATATCTGGAAACTTTCTAGCTCCTTGCAACATAAATGATTTTATCTTTTGAACAAATGCTACATTAGGATTAGCTCCATCAACTAATATATATTGCAAAAATAATGCAACTGCTCCAGAAGCATGTGCTCCCGCTGCACTACTTCCTGTTATATTACTGTATCCTCCACCTGGATAAGTAGATATTATATTAACCCCTGGACCTACAATATCTGGCTTTAACTTTTCGAGTCTTGTTGGACCTCTAGATGAAGATTGCCATATACTGTTATTTACAGTATTATATGTTCCAACTGTAATCATTTCATTTGACGATGAAGGATAGTTAATCGTTCCAAAAGGGTCTGCTTCTGAAAATTTAGTTCCAGACTGTAATAGAGACCTATTTGGTAAATACATATCATAATGCCCATCAACTATATAGTCTCCACTTAATCTAATGGTCCATATTCCCGGTTTTATATCTCTTAAAGTTATTAGTGCTAACTGATCACCAGAGAAAAAATCAGGATATTGATAAAAAATTTCATATGTTGTAAGTTCATAATCAAATATTCCAGTAACTGTAAATAAGTCTCTAACTGTTGATGTTTCACTTATTTCTCCTGATGGTGATATTATTGATACAGATATCTTATCAGGTCTTTTTCCCCAAAATTGAATCTGTAAATCTCTTTCATTTGCTCCAACTTCTACTAATACATCTCTATTTTCCCCTTGTATTATAGTCCCTGAATAATGTGTTTGCGTATTCCCTTCATTTCCAGCTGCAGCTATAGTAGCTACACCTTTATCTTCATAAAATAGTAAATTCTCAAATATAGTTCTTCCAGATACCCCACCAAAATTACTTCCTAAAGATATATTAATAACTAATGGCCTTCCCAGTTCTAATGATTTAAAGTATGCATAGTATATCCCTGCCATTAAATCAACCTTACTATAATACCCATTAGTTTCTGTTAATTTTACTATTATTAATTCTGCACCTGGTGCTACACCTACATATTGAGGATTTACTCTGCCTCTTCCAGCTGTTATTCCAGCCACTAAGGTCCCATGTCCCTTTGTATCTTGTGATAAAGATGAATCATTATTTTCTATAGCTTGATTTATATCATTATTATTATATTCCGCTCCGAATAAAAATGGCTGTGGAGGATTTCCAGCTATTGTTTGGTCCCAAAGATAAGCTATTTTAGACGTTCCATCTTCATATATAAAGTCTGGATGTAGGTAATCTATTCCTGTATCTATAATTGCTATTAGTACTCCCTCACCAGTCAAAGGATTGTATGGATTATTATGAAAAAACAGCCCACCTATTTCTCCTATAACACTAACACCCGTAACTGTAGTTTCTTGTCTTTCTCCAAGTAAAACCATAGGTAAATCACTATCTACATAGTCTATCTCTCGTATTTGTAGTAAATCCCTAAGGCTCACTTCTGTTTCGGTATAAAGTATACCTACAATAGCACTTAATCTAACGAATCGATGGTTAACTCCAAGATTAGAAAGTCCTGCTTCTATATCCCCTGTGTAAGATATGAAGTACTTTGTAAGAGTAGGTACTATGTATCTCGATATCACTTTATCCCCCCTCTTCCATATATATCATATATTATATATATGTTTTTTTAGACACTATTATAATAAATAAACATATTATTAAGCTTTTTAATGTTTGTACAGAAGCTACATTTTAGTATAAACAAGTAAAAGCCAAGAGAATATACTCTCTCGGCTTTAATATTAAATTGCTCTAGTATATTTTTTAAGGAATTCTCTATCTTCATCACCTAAATAAGATGATAACTTCTCATATACAGTTTTATGATATGCATTTAGTTCATCTTTTTCTCTATCAGTTAAAAGTGTAACATCAATTGAATCAAGATCAAATGGTATATATGTTATAGATTCAAAGCAAAGGAATTGACCATACTCATTTTTTGTATGTTCTACAACTAAAATATCATTTTCTAATCTTATACCATGAGAACCTTCAATATATAATCCTGGTTCATTTGTCATAAGCATACCTGGTTTTAATGGAGTTATTGAATTAGGAATAAACTTCCAGTTAAAGCCAGCAGGTGGTTCATGTATATTTCCAAGATAACCTAATCCATGTCCTGTACCATGGTTGAAATTAAGTACTCTTTCCCAAAGTGGTTGTCTTGCTAATATATCTAAATTAGCACCACAGCATCCTTCTAAGAATATAGCTCTTGCAAGACCTAAATGACCTTTTAAAACTAAAGTGAAATCATGTTTTAACTCTTCGCTTACTTCTCCAATTGCATAAGTTCTAGTAATATCTGTTGAACCTTCCATATATCCTGCACCTGTATCAGATAAATAGAAATTTCCTGCTTCAAGTTTTAAATTAGTTTCTGGAGATGCTTCATAATGTGGCATTGCTGCATGTTTACCAAAACCACTTATAGGTGCAAACGATTGCCATAAATAGTTTGGTTGTTCCATGCGAAGTTCTTCAAGTTTGTCTTGTGCACTAAGTTCTGTTATTTCTGTGTTCAAAGCGTTTTCCTTTAGCCAACGCATAAACTTAACATGAACAATTGAATCCTTAAGCTGAGCTTCTTTTATGTTTTTAATTTCTATTTCATTTTTAATTGCTTTGAAAAGAATTGTAGGATTAGCTTTTTTTACAATCTTTACATTATCAGATATATTTGATACTAGTGCGTAATTAATTCTTTGATCGTCAATTAAAATAGTGTCTTCTTTTGAAAAACCTTTTACATCTTCATAAATATCATTATAAGGTTTAATTTCTACATTATTTTCTTTAAGCTTTTCCTTTATTTCATCACTAACTTTAGATTCTTCTATGTATAAAGTAGCTTTATCATTATATACAATAGAATAGCTAAGGATTAAAGGGAAGAACTTAACATCATTTCCTCTTATATTATAAAGCCATCCTATATCATCAAGAGTACCTATAATATGGGCAGTTGCTTTATTTTCTTTCATATATTCTCTAACTCTTTTTAGTTTAGATTCTGTAGATTCTCCTGAATATTTTTCATCAAGATAAAATACAGGTTCTTTTGAAATAGGAGGTCTATCAGCCCAAACTTCATTTACTAAATCAACATTATAAACTATCTTAGCATTTTTATCTTGAATAATTGATTCATAAGTATTTCCTTCGTTATAAGAAACAACTCTACCATCAAAACCTAAAACTCCATTTTCTGGAGTTGCCTTTTCTAAGTATTCGTTAATAGTAGGAACACCTGATTCTCCCATTTTTCTAAGTTCTACACCAGAATCCTTAAGTTGGCTTGCTGCTTGTATAAAGTATCTACCATCTGTCCAAAGACCATCTTCTTCTTGTGTAAAAATAGCTGTACCAGCTGAACCTGTAAAACCAGTTATGAAAGCTCTTGCTTTAAAATGTTCTCCTACATACTCACTTTGATGAAAGTCAGCAGTTGGAACAACATAAACATCAATATTATTTTCTTTCATAAATTCTCTAAGTTTAGAAACTCTTTTTGCTACATCCATTTTTTATCCCTCCAATTCACCATATAACAAGGAGCTTTTTAACTCCCTCTTAATACTAAAAATGTGATAGATTAATTCTAAGTATTGATAATTTATTATCAACGCTTATACTATACTACACTGTCAGTAGTTTATCAAATTAATTTTCCAAATTATTCTAATCTAAGAATCACTAAATGCCGCTAAACTAGGTAATTAAAAAAGACTACCGAAAACGGTAGTCTTTCTGTATAAAATTAATTAGTTAGGCTCAACTTCGCCTTATATGTTTTGAGGAGTTACTTCATCTTCTTCTACAAGTTTGTTTAGCTTCTTATCTAAACTCCATAATACAACACCACATCCAATTACTACAGCTGCAACTACAGAGTATGCAGGTGCAAATGAGAACTTTGATAAGTACTCATATAAATATCCATATGATTTACCAGCAATAAATACTGCAAATGGCCATACACCCATCATTAAACCTAATACTTGAGTAGGTGAGAATTTACTTATAAATGAGTTTCCAAGTGGTGAGAATACCATTTCTCCAAGAGATAATAATAAACCAAACACTAATATCCACATTAAGTTTGCTTGACCATCGCCTCTTACAACTTCTGCTAAAGCCATTACTACGAATGATGCTCCAAGTAATAACATACCTAGTGCAGTTTTCTTGAACATACTTAAGTCGCCTTTAGGAGACTTTGCCATTTTGCCCCATACCCCAGCTAGTATTGGTCCAAGAGTTATACAAGCAAGTGCATTTAATGAATCGAACCAAGCAGATGGAACTGTAAAGTTTCCTATCATCCAGTTTGCTTTGTTAGCATAATCAAAATCTGGTCCCCAGTGATAATATACTGGCATGTATGCTAGATACCAAACTACCCAGAATACTACAGAGAATGCTGTAACAAGTACTATTGCTCCAACTCTTGACTTTTCTTTTTTAGTTAAAGGTTTAGCTTCAACTTTTTCTACTTTTTTATCTGATTTTTGGTCAACTTCTTCAGCTTTAAATGGTTTTTTACCAACATCACCAAAAGTAGCATTTCCACCTATTACAAACAATAATGTATCTAAGAATAATAGCGCACCACATATTAAGAATGTAACTCCAAATCCTGCAGAGTAAGCTATGAAAGAAACAATAGTTGTTCCTATGAATGAACCTAAATTAACGAATGAGTACTGTAAACTAAATGCACCATCAAGATCTTCTTTATTATCGAATAATCTACCATTTATTCCTGATACGTTTCCTTTAAATAATCCTGTACCTATTGACACAAGTGCGATCATTACCCATACAAGTGTAGGTGATGATTGTGCAGATGCTTGCCATCCAGCCACATATCCAAGTCCCATAAGCGCTGTACCTATTGGAACACATAATCTTGGGCTTAACCATTTATCAGCTATAAATCCGCCAAGAATAGGTGTTAAGTAAGTAAACGCTACTAGGTTTGCAGACATTTTTGCTCCATCAGCAGGTGTTAATCCAAGACCACCTGTTGCTACAGAAGCAACTATAAATATCCCAATCAACCATTTTGAAGAATAGAATGCCATACGTTCAAACATGAAAGATAAGGCACAAACGTAGAATCCCAAAGGATACTTCTTTTTTGCTTTTACTGTGTTTTCCATATTTCTCCCCCTAAGCTTTTGTCTTTTGACTTATGTTGATATTTTTTTAACCAAATCAGTTTGAATCCCCCTTGGTTAAATAATTTATATCTCAGTAATAACTTACCAGAAATCGCTTTCCTTGTCAATATTAAGGTGTTTTTGTTGTAACAATACTTTATATAGTCTAAATATTGTCATAATTTTAAAAAATGATAGTAATTAAATTTTAATTTCAAATTATGCATTTTTAATACTCCTCGAAATTTGTTAAATTTAATTCAAGGTTATATTATGAAATAAAAAACAAGCTCCAAAATGATTAATATAACCATTTTGAAGCCCTTTATAGTAACATCGAATATACTTATTTTCAGCTTTAGAATAATCCTTTTTTATACAAAACTGAATTTTATGCTCTAACAAGAAGTCATCTAATTTATCATTCTTTGACTATTTTCATATTTGCTTTTGTATCAACACTATATAATTAATTTTTCTAAAAAATATTACTTAATCGGCACCTTTATTTTGTCTATTTTATTCTATAGTATTGACTGTATAAGTTCTGCAGCTTTCATTGCTCCATCAATTTTAATATTCTGATAATCAACATTCTTTCCTAAGTTTTCTATTACAGCTTTTGAAAGAGTGCTTTCGTCCGTTTCCGTAAAGCTCATTTTAACTCCTGCCCCAAGCCTTTCTAGTTTATCAGAAACGAGTTTTTGTTCATAATGCTCTGCCAAAGGAAAATACAGAAAATTCTTGTTCAAGGCGACAAGTTCTGTAGTCGTAGTTCCTCCACCCTGCACAATGGCAAGATCACATGCGGCAAAATGTTCATACAGATTTGGTACATAACCCTTTATCATAATTCCTTCAGTTATCATAATTGAATCAGGATCAATACGTGGCCCACATATCAAAACCATCTGAAGTTCAGGCAACTTATCCTTTAAAATCTTGTAGGTACGTGAACATAGATTTAAAAGGTCCACTCCAATGGCAGTTCCACCTATAGAACATATGATAAGAGGACCTTCCCCATACCCTAGTCGATTTTTTACCTCTGCAGTATTATTATAATCCCTTGGGTTAAAGGCCAGAATGTTACCCAAAAACTTATAATGCTTTTGGGCATGTTTTCTGAAGTTTGGCAAGAATAATCCATAGGATTTATCTGCAATATCTTCTACATTTCCTACAAACAAAGACAGATCTTCCACCCATGGAGTACGATTACCTGTAACCCAAGCGAAATTCCAAAAGTATGTACCCATTTTCTCAAAGGGATTTTTTGTTGTAGCATCGAATCCAAAAAAATCGTAAATCATAACGAAAGGGGCTTTCTTCTTAATACCAGGAAATAATAAGAAAGCTATTATTAATTCGTAAGCTTCATCAGCTATAATTAAATCGAATTTTTTCTCTTTTGTAAGCTTTCTTGTTACAAGGATACTTTTTCTCCACTCAAGTAGCACACTAAATAAATACTTATTTACATTCAATCCGTACCCATCAGACACCTTTTCTGCTAAATAACTGTCTTTACCTAGCAGTTCACATTCTGGCAATAGATACTCGCCTGCTTCTTCTATAACTCTTCGTGCAGGTTCTCCAGCCAGCCAGGAAATTTCTATATTAGGGTTTTTCTTTTTAATTTCTCTTGCAATTGCCAAATCTCTAGCTGCATGGCCAAGACCTATGGAACTGCTGAGAAATAGTATATTCTTTTTCATCGCTCTTTCCCTCATTTCTAAGCATAAACCTTCTATATTAATATACGTGAATTATAACATAAAATAAATACTTGTTATAACATTGTCCATGGTAACTTCACTTTATTAAACTAATTTTCAAAACTACTTTTCTGTTTACTATATTTAATCCCCTATATAATTAACTTAACTTAAAGGAAAGGAGGTAGGTAAAATGGCTGTAGAAATAAACAATCTTTCTTCTTTAAAGATAAAATTATCTTTAGGACTTGATGGTGATGGTAAAGCCATAACTAGATCTAAAACATTTGGTGCCCTAAAGCACAATGCATTAACTGATGATGTTTTAGCTGTTGCAAATGCACTTGTTGGTCTTCAACCACACGATTTAATGGATGTTTTAAAAGTAGATAACACATCTATATCTGCGTAGTAATTTAATAATTTAGGGAAGGAGGTGATTTTATGGTTAAAACTAGATTGGTTATGACTTTTGTTGATGCGCTAGGTCAAAATATATCTATGTCACTAGATGATCCTAGAGTTGATGTAACACAAGCTGAAATAACTGCTGCTATGAATTTAATAGTTGAGAAGAATGTTTTTAAGCCAAAAGGCTCTGATTTAGTTGGAATTGTTGAAGCTAAAATAATAGCTACTGATACTACTGAGTTTGAATTAGCATAGATAAAAGCCCTTTTTAAGGGCTTTTTTAGTACAATAAAAGGAGGTAAATAATATGGACTACATAAGAACTCTTATAGCTGACGTTGGATTTCCTATTGCTGTATCAATGTATCTTTTGGTACGAATAGAACAAAAGCTTCAAATGCTATCTGATAGTATTAATGATTTATCCAAAAATATTTCATCTTTTAAATAACACAAAAAAGATAGGGTTTTTAATTAAAAAACCTATCTTTTTATTTATAAAAATTTAAGAATTTCATTTAATAAACGCTCTTGATCATCTAAACTTTCTACATATGTTACAACACCTGTATGTAACTTGTTGCTTTTATTTATTAAACCTCTATCACTTGTTGTCTTAAGTGTGAATTTTTCATCATCTGTATAAGATACCTTCAAAACCTTATTTTTTTCTTTTATAAAATCTACACTAATACCAGCTTTATGATTTTCAAAATGATACGATATAGCATTTAATGATTTATCCTCACTTAACTCATATTCATCTACAACAGGTTTGAATCCAAGTGACTTTTCAACATCTAATATTGTTAAATCATTTAATGTAGCTATGCTTTGAGCAATTTTATGATATTCTTTCTCGTAATCATCGTACTCATTATCTAAAACTCTACATATATTTTCATATGATTTAATATCATTTCTAATTATAACAACCATTAATACGGTTTTTTGATCATAACTCTCATTAGGATTTATTGGTGTATATCCCATTGCTATAGATCCTTTATCATCTTTTACTTCATATAAAGAGTGTACCATGACTTTCCCATTCTGACTGGTATAAGTAATAGTTAAAGTTTCATTACCATCTTTATAAATATATGACTGTTGTTCATAATCACGTCCATCTCTATTTTCTGTTTCTCTTCTGACTTCTTTACCTTTTTTATAATCATATCCAGCTAATACCTTTTTTACATAACTCTCAGTTACTTCATCTCCACTATCAACCTTTCTTGCAATTTCAAAATGCCCATTCCTTAGAGAACTAGCAGGTTTAACTCTTTGTAACGAATATCCTGCCATTAGTAAAGGTAGCAGTATTATCACTAAAATTAAACTTCCTTTTTTCATGTGTATCCCCCAAAAATATTCTGATATATTTGTACATTTCCCATCATTATAAAACTAACAATATCAATATAATACCATACTATTCCTACATTATCTGTAAATCACCTTTATTGTCTTTGTATTTTATAAAGGATTTGAGTATAGCATGTCGAAATGTAAACTTTATTAATTGATACAAAATAAATGAATATGATTAAAGGAGAAGATATATTTCTTCTCCTTTTACTTCATAGTATATTAATACTTTGAAGTAATATTAAGACTTATTATTTTTTATTTACTAGTACGTCTACTAATCCAAAAACAAATATTAATATACCTATTATTATAAATGAATGTATAAATCCATTTAACATAGGTATATATTCACCAGCTAAGTTTCTATTATAATAAACTGTATTAACTGTTTTGTACCCTAAAGGTGTACTTAAAAGGATTATAGTAAGTCCTACTAAAAAATATTTGATTTGATATTTCATAAGTTTTCCCCATATAATTTAGAATTTAACTAATTCACATTATTATACAACTATGTAAAGATATCTTAAAATAACTCTATTTTTATTAGTTTTTACTAGATTTCTTTAAATACGAAATTAAAACTTATATCGATAGGTGCCATAATTATCTTTTAAATTATTTGTAGTATTTATTAATATAATCATCACCCCAAACTCTCAAGACCTCTAAAATATTAGTAAAACTCTCTCCTGTTTCACTTAAAGAATATTCTGCTTTAGGAGGAACTTCATCATATATTGTCTTTATGATTAATTTGTCCTCTACAAGTTCATTTAACTGTTTAGACAATACTCCCTTGGATGCACAATGAATGTATAAGTTTAAATGCATTATAAGTAATGTTATATTTAGTATATAATCAAACTATAATTTATTACACAGTTGTATAACTATGTGACTATAAAAATAATTTAAGGGGATAAGGTATATGAATGAAAAATCAATAAAAGTTTTAATGCTTTTGGTTTATTCTGTCCCATATGTATATTTAGCCATGAAAGTTGACGCTACTTCTGGCACCATGATATTCTATGGGTTTATGATATTATGTTTTGGAATCCTTTGTAGGACTGCTATTAGAACGAATAATCCTATCATACTTATTATTGGGAACATTTTAAGTTTTATTTCATCATATTTATTTACTTCAAGAAACCTACCATCAGAAGAATGGAGTTGGTATTTTAAGCCCACTACTCCTATTGGCCTTTTATTAATAATAACAATTGTTTCTTTTATAATACAAATTTTATTTATATTTAATTTTAATAAAAATAAGAAAAATTAGTACAATAATAGATAATTATAGAAATTAATGAATATTATTTATATATTACTCAGTAGTATAAAACTATATACTTTGCTTAATTTATTATGAGCACTTAATAAACTAAATATAATTTAGTAAGGTCAATGTAAAAAAGGGGTGATTTTATTGGAAACTGAAAACATAAAAAGGAAAAAATCTTTTTTAAAATACTTTATGCTTGTTCTAGCATTAGTCAGTCTATTTAGTAGTGCTATTAACGTGTACAACTTAAATAAACAAAGGGGATATTATATAGGAAAAATTGAAAGTATAGAACATAAAGACGAAATTACCACAGTAGAAGTTTCACCCATCACAAGTAATCGTTATTTCGCTAATGAAATTAAATCAAATCACAAGATAGAATATGCAGATAATATTGTAATTTCAGGATTAAGAGACCGAAATAAAGATAGGAAAAAACTTTATTTGGGGCAATTGGGAGAAGCTATCGAAAATTTAAAAGTAGGAGATACTATTATATTTAAAGCTAGGAATTACGATAAAAATAATTATAAGTTAGAAATCGATGAACTGGCGGTAGATCTTACATTAGAATAACTTTTCCTTCTGTATTCAAAAATTGCTTCGCAATATTTATATACTACGAAGCAAAAAGAGGAGAATTAATTTATCAAGAGTATATAAAAACTATTCATTAGTTTTTATGAATACTTAGTCTGTTTTAGAGTTTCTTTTACATGAGCATGCAAACATAGCATGCTTCAGTGTATCCCATCACTGCAAGCATTTATCTTTTTCTTTGGCTAGCAGTCTGTAAAGTCATATCCTCTGTTGTCATCCTCTCTTTTCCCCAATTAAAAATAATTTCCAATGCAGGCACAAGTTGTAAGCCGTTATCCGTTAATGAATACTCTACTCGGGGTGGGATTTGGTTAAATTCGACTCTGTTCACAAGCCCATCTGCTTCCAAACTTTGCAATGACCTTGTAAGCATAATATTCGTAATCCCTACTAGACTTCTTTTAAGTTCATTATAACGCATAGTTTTATTTTGATATAATTTCCATACTATTGGTAGTCTCCATTTTCCACCGATAATTTCCATAGCATATATCATCACGCAGTTTCTTCCATTAATAACTTCTTGCTCTTTATTCTCTGACATGGAATCCTCCTTTGTAGGGCACAATAATGTGCGTACTTGTATATTTGTTCCCTAGTATTTATACTGATTATAACACTAAATACATCAAAAGAAAAAGGAGAGATGAGAAATGAAGCAAACGCCACAACAGGAAAGAAATCAAAAATTAGGTGAAAGTTTGGTAAAGGCATTAAATAGTCGTCAGTTTTGGGCATGCTATTGTCCAAATAAAGAAGATGCAGTACAACAGGCATTAGCATTGATACCTGATGGTAACAGTGTTACTTGGGGCGGTTCTGATACTATTCGTGCAATTGGCTTAACTCAAAAGGTAAAAGAAGGAAATTATATAGTCCATGATAGGGATACAGTTCCATCTGAAAACTGGCCTGATTATGCAAAAGAACATTATTTTTCGGACACATATTTAACTAGTGTAAATGCAGTAAGTGAGGATGGTCAACTCTGTCTAATTGATGGAACAGGAAATCGAGCAGCTTCACTTATTTTTGGACCTAAAAATATTATTGTAATTGTTGGAATAAATAAAGTTGTTAAAACAGCTGAAGATGCAATGAAACGCGTGAGAAATATTGCTGCTCCAATAAACTGCCAACGCTTTGCCAATGCAAAAACACCATGTAGAATAACTGGACAATGTTCAGACTGTAAATCACCAGATTCTATATGTGCATCTATGGTTACATTAAGGATTTGTAAACCAAAAGACAAAATCAAAGTAATTATTGTAGGAGAAAATTTAGGCTATTAATTTTATTATTGGTAGTTGTTATCGCTATATTTATCCTAAATAAAAAGGTATTGATTCTTTAGTCAATACCTAATTGATGAATAATACTATATTTAATTTCAAAACTATATTAAAACACAGCCTCTAAGAAAAATATTTACCCTAAAAGTTGATTACTACTATATGATCAAGAAAAATTTTAATACCCATAAGTATTAAAATTAATCCACCTAAAAATTCTGCTTTTGATTTATATATTACACCGAATACATTTCCTAACTTTACGCCTATCATTGAAAGTGTAAAAGTAATAACTCCAATAAAGAAAATCGCTGAAGCAATATTTACTTTTAGAAATGCAAGTGTTACTCCTATCGCTAGAGCATCAATACTTGTTGCTATTGCTAATATAGACATGTTTTTAAAATTAAGAGAATAATCCCTATCAGTAAGAAAGTTATAGGCTTTAGTAAAACTATTAAAACTATACTTAATCAAAGATATATTTGTAATTTCACATTTGCTTATTCTCGACTCTCTAATCATTTTTATACCTATAAATCCAAGTAATATAAGTGCTATCCAGTGGTCAATAGATGTTATTTTCTCTTGAAATTGTACTCCTAGAAAATATCCTGCTAAAGGCATTACAGCTTGAAATACTCCAAAGTATAGGCCCACAACTCCTGCTTTTTTAATATTGATTTTTTTCATAGACAAGCCTTTACAAATGGATACTGCAAAAGCATCCATAGACACACCTACTGCAATAATAAATAACTCAATCAAACCCATGCTTTCCCCCCTCCCTTTATTGTCTAAATTTTTAATACAATAAAAAGCCTACTCACAGTCTTTTTCTGCAGATAAGCCTCATATATTTTCTTTACTTTTTAAGTTCTTTTCTAAATAAATATTAAAATCTATAATTTTCTCTTTCCTGATATAGCTTTTTTTAAGTTATTTATGCTTATTAATAATTTTGAAGTTTTTTTATTTTTAACAGCTATTATAATCACTTATATATAATGTATTCAAATTATATAATCTTAATAACAATTATCTAATTTTAAGCAACTCTCATAATATACAGCAAAACTCTATAGTCTGTATATATAATAAGGAGTCCTATTTGCTATTGAAAACTAAGATAGAAATTTAAAAGGCTACTTCCTATTGAAGTAACCTTTATGTATTAGCTTTTATTATTGTTATTTACAGTTATTATTTCTGTTTTCGTTGTTAAATTCATTATTTCTTTATGGTTAAAAACTTAATTATATTATTTGAGTTGTAATTTATAATAGTATTGAATATACTATTAACTAGTATAAATATTTAATTGAAAAATCCAATGAGATACAATTTATTGTGAGGTGAAGTAATGAAGTTAGATATAAATATCACGTTATACATATTAATTTATATAACATTATTATTATCAATAATTGGATGTCTGACTTACTTCTATAAAGAAATTTTATATCATAAAATTAAGTATATTTTTATAAAAAGTGTATTTTTAAATAGATTTGAATACTTAGAGAGATTACTTCCAAAACAGTATTTTGTATTTCAGAAGTATGATATTTGGAGATATTGTAGTCTATTTTAATTTGAAATGAATATTTTATAATCCAAATTTTTAATAAAAAGGAGAAAATAAAATGAATTTCATTTCAAATACATTACAAAGTTTGTTAAATATATTATTCAGTTTTACAGGGGATTTAGGAGTGGCCATAGTAGTTATAACTTTAATGGTAAAATTAATATTAATGCCACTATCAATAAAACAAAGATTTTCTATGAAAAAACAACAAGCCTTGGCAGAAAAAACAAATCAAATAAAAGAACAGTATAAAAATAATACTAAAGAACTTGAAAAACAACTTCAGTTACACTCAGCAGAAAGTGTGAAAAGTATGTTAGGATATTCTACTCTGTTATTACAAATGCCAGTTATATATTCTTTATATTACACATTCTCAAATATGCCCAAAGAATTTTCAACAGTCATAATTCCTTGGATTAATAATTTGAATATGCCTGATAATTTTTTTATAATACCTTGTATATACACATTAACTATGCTCGCTCCAAGTTTAATAGATTATATTCCATATTTTAAGACCAGTTCTCAAGTAGCTTTTAATAAACATATGGCTACTATGACAACTATAATTAGCTTTGTATTAACTGTTAGAACACCAGTTGCACTTGGGCTATATTTTATAACCAGTGCTATTTATACTCTAATTGAAGATATATGTTTTAGAATATACTTTAATTATAAAAATAAATTAATATTAGAATAAAGAAAGCACTCTTAGGGGTGCTTTTTTGTTCTAATAATATACACTTAAAAACTATCGTTATATCTAATATGCTATTTACAAAAGAGTCATTACTGTTAAGTTTTGACACCTAATATATAGCAAGGAGGAGAAATATTTATCCTCCTTTGACTGCATAGTATATGAATTATAAATCAATATATAGATTTTTACAATACAAGAAGATTTCAAGAAAAATTAAAAGGCCTGGCTCCGATGGAATATCGGAATCAGACCTTAGTCGCATAATTTTTATTTTTTCACCTGTCTACTTGAAAAGGGGTAGTTCAAATTAAAAACCCTATCTTTTTAGATACATTCTTACTTTTCCGATTCTTTTTTCTTTTACTTCTTCTATTTCAAAAACTAGATCTTCATGTTCTATAACTCTAGATTCTTCATTAGTAGGTATTCTACCTATAAGATCTACAACAAATCCTCCAATGGTATCTGAGTGTTCAGATTTCAAATCTAAATCAAGATAATCATTTACATCTTCTATAGATAATAATCCATCTACTAAATAGGTATTATTATCTATTTGTTTAATCTCTGGTTCATTTTCGTCGTATTCATCAACTATATTACCCATAACCTCTTCAATTAAGTCCTCTATGGCTACTATTCCTGAAAATCCACCATATTCATCTATTATAATAGCCATATGATTTTTAGAACCTTGAAGATCCTTAAATAAAACATCTATATCTTTTGTTTCTGGAACAAAATATGGTTCTCTTAGTATTGGCTTTATATTTATATTTTCAAATCCATGTTTGTGAGCTTCTATAAAAAAATCTTTTATATTTAAAATTCCTATTATATTATCTGTATTATCTTCATAAACAGGAATTCTTGAAAATTTTTCTTCTAAGAATCCTTCTACAAATTTGTCTATAGGATCATTTATTTCTACTGTAAATACCTCTTGTCTTGGAGTCATCACTTCTTTTGCTATTTTTTCATCAAAATCAAATATACCCTCTAACATTTCTTTTTCTGTTTCATTTATAACTCCATGCTCTTGGCCTACTTCAATCATTGATTTTAATTCTTCTCTTGAGACTTTTTCATCTAAACCCTCTATATCAAGTCTCACAATTCTAAGGAGTAAGTTAGTTGATCCTGAAAGTAATTTTATAAATGGTCTTGCAATTTTAGATATAATAACTATTGGTTTAACTGAAAACATTGCAATAGGCTCAGACATCTGTAGTGCAATTCTCTTAGGGAATAACTCACCAAATACTAATGTTACGTAAGATAAAGCTATAGTAATTGTAACAATTGCAATTTGAGAACTATATGGTATACCTATATTTCTTAGAAAATTTGCTAAATCATCAGACATTCCTGTAGATGCAAATGCACTGGCAAAAAATCCTGCCAAAGTTATGCCAACTTGTATTGTAGATAAAAAATTAGTAGGTTCTTCAAAAAGCTTTTCAAGCATTATAGCTTTTTTATTTCCTTCATCTGCAAGTCTTCTAATCTTGTTTTTGTTTAATGAAACTATAGCCATTTCTGCTGAAGCAAAAAAAGCGTTTACTAAAGTTAAAAATAAAATAATTAAAATTTGAATAGCTATATTCTGACTAGGACCAGGATCCATTTAGTATTACCTCCTAAAAATAATTACATATTTATATCAATATATTATAATAATAAGCTAATCATGCAAGTGCCCTACATACCTTAAAGATATATGTCTTTATATGTTTAGTATATCCTTACTGATTTATTATTCTATCACTTCACAAATTTATCAATTGCATTTTTTAAATCTTCAAGTGCCTTTTTATCTCCTGTTTCAATTGCATCAACAACACAATTTTCAATGTGGTCTTGTAAAATTATTTTACCAATGTTATTTATTGCTGACTTCACAGCAGAAATCTGTATTAAAACTTCACTACATTCTCTTTTTTCTTCAACCATTTTTTTTACAGACTCTAAATGCCCAATAGCTCTTGAAAGTCTATTTACTACAGCTTTAGTATTTTTATGTTCATGAATATGTTCATTATTTTCGTTCATATCATTATTCTCCTTTTATTAATACATTGATTATATAACTATTTTCTCCCAATTTCCCCTTAAGAAACGTTTAAATAAAATAATTCCCCTAATTGTAATATCAAGAGCATAGGCCATCCATACGCCTACTAAACCAAACCCCAATACCACACCAAGTAAATAACCTACGCCTACTCTAATTCCCCAAATTCCTATTAACGTTGCATACATAGGAAACTTAGTATCTCCAGCACCTTGCAACGCACTAGTGAATATTTGTGTAATAGCTGCGAAAGGTTGGAATAAAGCAATTAATCTTAATACTTTTATAACCATTTCTTGCACTTCTTTTGTATCTGTAAAAATACTTGCAAACTGTGGTGCAAAGATAAAAAATACAATTCCAATACAAGCCATAAAAATAATAGTTATAATATTAGCTACAAAAACCATTTCTTTAGATTTTTTAATATTATCCTCGCCAAGCGTTATTCCAACTAGAGTAGCTGTAGCAACACCAAATCCAACAGCAGGTATATAGGAATAGCTTTCAATATTTCCAGCTATATTATGTGCTACATATGCTGATATACCAATAGAAATAATCATACTATTATAAACCAGCTGACCTAATCTCATAATTAATTTTTCAATTCCTGCTGGTACTCCTATTTTTACAATAGAATTAATAGTTTCTTTTTCAATCTTCCAATTATTTAACCGAAGATTAATTCCATTTTTATTTCTTTTTAATTTTATTATAAGAATTACAACATTTAGAATGCGGGAAATTGTTGTAGCTAACCCTATTCCAATAATACCTAATCCTATATTTATGAAGATAAAGTTTAAAGATATATTTAACACATTTGCAATTCCAGTAGCTACCATTGGTGTTTTAGTGTCCTTTGTAGCTCTTAAACAGCTAGATAAAATAATTGATAAACAAAGAAATATTGATGGAACTACAACAACCATATAATAGGGTATTGCGTAATTTAATATTTTATCAGAAGCACCTGATAATATTAATATTTGCTTATAGGATATTAGATTGATTAGCCCAACTATTAAACCAATAATTCCACCTAATAAAAAGGATTGTTTTATTGCAGAATTTACTTTATCAATGTCTTTTCTTCCAAAATTCCTAGATACAACAGCACTTGTACCTACGCTAATTGCTATAAAAAATGTAATAAATACATTAACTATTAAATTCGTAACGCCAATTCCTGCAATTGCACTATCATTAATTTTACCTGCAAAATAAGTATCCACAGTTCCTAAAAGAGTTTGAAGAATACTTTCAATAACTACAGGTATAGCTAAAGTACAAATAGTGATAATATTATTTTTGTTTTTTCTAAAATAATTCATTACCCCTCCTCCAATTATCCCCCCATGGGGGATAATTAAATTATATCATTACTATTTAAACTTTTCAAATTATATATTTAATTACAACTCTAAACATTTTTTAATATGAAGTAAAAAATTCGCTACGCTCATGTCCCCAATGACCTTGAAAAACAGGGATCTTGCTCAAGTTTAGCAATTGGAAACTAAAAAACACCTCAATATAAATTGAGGTGTTTAACCTTAGATAGATATATACTTAGTATATGAATAGAAAAATGTATTATTTGCACTATGATAATATAATAATCTATTTACTTGAAATAGTATCAATTCGATTCGTCCAAACATATCCATTGTATCCTTTTGGAATTTTCTCTAGAGATTCAAGAGTATCAAATCCTTCTGACCATTCTCCATTACCTTCTACTATAACAACCCTTGTATTAACAGATTCCATTCTCTCTACAAATTTATTTGGCCAACCCCATAAGTATTTAGCATAATTTAAAGGTATATGAATTTCCATATTATTTAGCTCTTTTGGTGTATATCCAGACCATCCTAATAGCTCATATCTAATTAATGCCTTCTTTAAAAGCTTCGTAGAAAGAACTCTTATACTGCTATTTTGTTCTCTTAAGTACATTAATCCATCATGATTTCCATAAACAGTTATTTTAGACAACCTTTCCTTAGGCATATTTTCTAAATATGTCCATAGTATTTCTCCAGTTTCCAAATCACTCTCTTTCATATGTATTAATAACTCTTTATCTTTAAAAGTTTCTAAGACTTCACTAAGTTCGGGCATTAGACCAATACCCTTTCCTCTAAATGGATAAGTTTTTCCATTGTCTGCTGTATATCCATAACCGATGTCTAATTTTCTTAGTTCCTTCATTGTATAGTCATTTATAGTACCTTTTCCATTAGTTCTCATTGATAAATCATAATCATGAAAAACTGCTAATTGCCCATTTTTTGTTCTTTGAATATCAAGCTCCACTACATCTGCACCATATTCATAAGCTGCTTCCATCGACATTATTGTGTTTTCTAAATATTCATGTTCCGGCTCGTAAATAATTTCTGCTGTATTAGTATCCCACTCCACTTGAGAAACATCAAATGTCTGAGCTACTCCTCTATGTGCAAGTAATTTATAACTATCTGTTTTAGACATAAACATACTTGTATTATTTGCCCATAGAGATAATATAACAATGCCTATAATTGATAATACAATCCATCTCTTTTTAATCTTATTCATCGAATGTTTCTCCTATATAATCATATTACTTCTTAATTCTATACAACTGTGTCTTTCCTCAATTCTACACAATATTGATATAACTTTCAAATATCTAATAAGTGTAAGTATAAAAAACTTAGGCTCTGTTAGACAATTATGTGATAAATAAAGAATAAAAATAACTGTATCCTAGTGTTTACAATATATATACGCTAAGATACAGTTATTAATTAAATTTAAAACTAAATAATTCGCAATTTATAAAGAATGTATAACAATTATCTATTCTTCTACATCTATTAAATATCCAAAAAATTCTTCATGCAAAGCAATATTCTTCTTTAGAGATTTATTTGTTTCTTGCTCTATTAAGTCTACAGTATAATCATCCGCTAATTTATCACCTCCATCAATCATTACTAAAACAGAATGAATAACCCCTTTTATAACTTCATCAATAACCTTTTCATAGGCATCTCTCTCATTATCAGTTGTAATTTTACTCTGAAGGATTTTATATTGTTCCTCACATTCAGACCATATTAAATCAGTATTAGGACTCAATCCTTCAATACTAGATTTAACCCAGTAGTCTTTTATATCTTTTAGATTTTCAAATAACAACTCTTGCTTATCCATATTCTATCTCCCATTTGTGTTGTAGTTTTATACAACTGCGTAGTATATAAAAGTTATGAACTTATTTTATATGTTTTACTTATAGAAACTATAATTAAAAAAACTATTTATTATTCCACTCATAATCAGATTTTAAATTATCCGGTATTTCTGTTACATTTATCTCTTTCATTAACATAGAACTGTCCATTTCTCCAGATTTATAAAATGAAATTATCCAATCATCAGTAGAATAGCCTTTATATTCATAAACTTGGTCTTTCCTATCTCCATTAACTCTACCAATTTGTGCTCCTTGTTCGATATTGTCAACAGCACAAAAAGGAATATAAGTTCTATTTCCCCAAACAATTGCAACATAATCATTATTTTCTTGGGTTGTCATATTTTCTAATTTCTTATTACTCTGACCACATGAACTTAACATAATAGCTATTAAACACAGACTTATAAAATATATCAATTTTTTCATTTAACACCTCCATAAATTCAAATTTATTTATATAGCAATTAGTTCTCAGTTTTATACTACTGCATAGTATAAAATTGCTATTCATTAATATTGATATTTATGTAATTTAATATATAGTAGATTAAATATGATGTTATCACAGGTAGAATTATCGCAATAAAACTTATTCCAAAGCCGTTTTTATGAAATGTTAATACTCTTAATATTAATTTCATTTCCTATTGTACTCACAATCTCTCCGATAAATCTGAATTCATAATGCTAAATCTTTTTATTAAACACTCTTTATTAATTCAATTTGGATTTTTCTTTCTTTTCTTACTTCCTCTAAATTTTTAGGATACATTAAATTTATTAAAGTTATTGCATACTCTGATGCTATCAATGCATGTCTCTTAACGTGAGGAATAAGAGTAACTTGTCCCACAACTCTCAAGACTTTAGCTTTTACTGGATCTTTCTCTACACGTGCCAAATCAGGTATCATGGCAGCTGCTTGTCTAGTCTCTTGGTATGTAGCTTTTTCTTCTTGCCATCTTCTGCTAACATCAATACATTCATTAATTGCATCACACGGTTGCACATTTGTAAGACTTAATATATGTTGTACTAACAATAGACCATAACGTGAGATTTCTTTTTTGCTTTTACTTTCAAACACTGCAATAAGTTCATCTTTTAATTCAGGAATATCATCAATTTTTTTTATTATTCCTACATTACTCATATCACTAGTTTCTTTCTTATTTCGCATAATTACACCTCTTTAAATTTCTGTTTTCAGGCCAGTCAGAATATATAAATAGTCTTTGGTTTTCATTTATATACAACTGTATCTTTACTCAATTCTACACAATATTGATATAACTTTCAAATATCTAATAAGTGTAAATATAAAAAACGTATTATTTCAATTGTAATAATACGTTTTTATATTTGTTTTACATATTACCTACTATCTTTCGTACTTGTACCTCGCTTATATCAAACTTCCTTGCAAGTTCTTTATAATTCCATCCATCAAACTTTTCCCTAATAACTCTGTTTCTAATAGGCTTAACAAGTGAATTTTCTGTAGGAATATATATAGAAATTCCGCCACATAGCCTACATAACTTAATAAAATTATCAATACCTATTTCATCAACTATATCTTTTAGTGATTCTGGTACATCAATCTTTGTCAAATCCTCTAGCATATTATCCCTCCAGTAAATATACTGATTAACCTCCGTAAATCCTATAATTTAA
The DNA here is from genome assembly GCF_058146105.1 of Sporacetigenium sp. TC11. Taxonomy (NCBI): domain Bacteria; kingdom Bacillati; phylum Bacillota; class Clostridia; order Peptostreptococcales; family Tepidibacteraceae; genus Sporacetigenium; species Sporacetigenium sp. TC11. The sequence goes on from NZ_JBYVNY010000007.1 coordinate 25,456, forward strand.
TTTCTTTCCCTTTATTTCTACTAGGTATTCTTTGCTCATTTCTATAATTCTACTGCCTATTGCCTCGTCTATTTCTATAAGATCATCTAATAATTTTTCAGTACTTACTATAATTGGTTTGTTTGTTAGATATCTATAATTAATAAGTTCAAACATAATATTTATATCTGACTTAGTAATACTTCCTTTGAACAAATCGTCAATTAAAAGGACCTTAGCTTCTTTGTATCTTTTTAGTTCCCTATTGTAATTTTCTTCATCCAAAATACTTTGTTTTATCCTAGTTATAGTGTCTCTATATGGCATATACACAACCCCTATGGAATCTTTCATAAGATTATTTGCTATTGCTATTGATAAATGTGTTTTGCCACTACCTACCTGACCCATAAATATTATAGAGTTTTTTCTAGTATCTTTTATTTTTTCAAAGTTATAACAATAACTCTTTGCCTTTGCAAATGCCTCTGTTAGCTGCAAATCAATACTATAGTCAAAGTTATCAAATGTCTTTTTTCTAAATTCCTCATTTATTCCACTATTTTTCAAAATACTCTCACTTAATCTTAACTCCCTACAATCACAGGGAATTGCTGTATTATCTACTAAAATAAAAGTCATATCCCTACAATTAGTGCATTTATACCTAACTTTCTTCAAGTAGTCTTCTTGCTTGTTCAAGTTGTTCTTTTGTTGGTTTTCTGTAAAGTTCTTGGTCTTCTGACTTAAGTTCTTCAAGATATCTGTTTTTTGCATTGTTGCTATTATTTGTTCCATTGTCATTACCCCCTGTATTTTTGACACTTACCTCATAAGCTTTTAAATCACTATATGTTTTTATATTTTTACTTTCCCACTGTTTCAAAATCCCACTCACATATCCTTTGTTACATCTTCCATTATTAGTTGCAATTTCTATAGCTCTTTTAAATAACTTAATATCTACATACTTACTTATATCAATTAGCCATTCACTTACTACCCCATTAACAAGGCCTATATTTTGTTCATAAAGTCTAGCAAACCTTTTTATTATATGCTTTTGTTCTTCTTTTTGTTCTTCTTTTTCTTTATCTTCTTCTTTTTCTTCTTCTTTTTCTTGTCCCAATTTTGAAGACGATTCGTATAACGATTCGTGGTACGTATCGTCTTCTAATTTTATATATCTATCAAACACTGTTTTTATTTCTGGTCTTTCTATATTTTCACCTACATAATTTATTAATGACTTACCCTTTACAGCTTTAAGCTCTTTTTCTATACAATCCATAAATGGCTTTCCACCTCTATCTAAATTGTACTTACCCCAGTTTTTTATTGCTATTTCCCTTGTATCTTCATTGTATATTATTAATTTATGGTGTTTTTCAAATCTATCAATAAGAGCATTAACACTTTCTGTTGAGTATCCAATTTCAAATGATATTTGCTTTTTTGTTATAGAATATATCCCTATTTGGGTTGTGTTTGGATTTGTAAGTAAATATAAAAAGAATATTTTATCTTCTGGTGTCAACTCTTCTAATACTTTAGGATCTCTCCAAAATTCTGTATGTACTTTCCTAAATACAGCCATCTTATTTCCCCCTAATTATAAGTAATGAATTAAATTACTAAATACTTATTTTAAATAATACAATAGATTTCCATAAAATACAAGAACATATGTTCGCATTTTCCATTGTACTCCTAATAGCAGATTATCCCCACACTATTATTCTCAAAAGAACTATTATAGTAAATAGGTATAGTTTAGTAGTATAATCTTAATGCAAAATGTTTATATCTGTTGATTTATCTAAAGTTATATCAAACATAAGTTTACATATACAATAATATTTTTTGCTAAATTAATTTACTAAATTTTTTATACAATATAAATAGCCCCTTGGATTAGCAAGGAGCCTATTTTGGTAAAAGGGTATTAAATTTTAAAATTTCATTTACTATACTTAAATCTCTCATATTTGTTACTACTTATTAATTTTTTGTTTATCAATAAGTACAAATTGATTTAGCAGTATATAAGCACCAACTCCCTATACTATCTAATATCTTTAAGTTAATCGTACTTATTTTGGTGTACCCACTTACATTTAAAACATATAACATCTAAGAGAAAGCTATCAATAAGATGGCTCTTTCAACATTATATTATTTAATTTCAGTTCTTGTTCTTATCACTTAATATACTCTATTCTTTATATTATCTAATTTTAGAGGTTATTAATCGTTGACTACGAATTTTCGTTGAAATATAATATATTTATATTGTAACGAAAGGGGATACTGTTTATGTCACAAACCACAAAAAGAGCTTTGGCGGCATCATTAAAGAAATTAATGAATACTATTCCCTTATCTAAAATCACAAGTTCTATTCGGTTCTTCTATTGAATGTATCTTTCCGTATAAATCCCAAGTACATTCATAGTGTTCTTCCATCTCTCTTCCACCACGAATTATGTACCCAGCTTTAACATTTCCACAGCCATCCATATGACCATCTCTAATCAGATATGCAGCTGCTGCAAGAGATGCTATACCTCCTCCAACTAAATATGCTTTTTTCTTTTCAACTCCTTTTAGTTTTACTGTATTGATGTTTTGAAAATTCCCCATAATACTTCCACCTTTATTTTATATTTCTTTACTAATAAGGATAGTTAAGGTTTAATATAGTATAAATAATCAATACATATCAAGTGTGAAAAGTTGCAACATATGTTATCATTTGTGTAAATTATTTTTATCTATTTTTTTAAAAGAAGTCATGTGGAAGATGAAATCCTTAATTGCTATTTCGTATTTTATTTGAAATAGTATGAGTTAAACAGATATTTCAATATGCCTATTATAAAAATCTATATTTGGGTATCTTGGTAAATTGTATTGACCATTTTTTAGAGTTTCGCCTAAACTTTTTATGTAATCATTAATATAAATATTTAAAGCAATATAAACGAAAGGTTGTATCTTTTGTGATACAACCTTTCGTTTATTATAATGAACAAATATAAGAAATAAATTGGATTTATATGTAGTTTATCGCCCCTAGTTATATACTAAGAAGCTTTTCTTCTATATATTCCTTAAACGGTTTACCTGCTATTGTTACTGGGCCTTCTCCAAATAAATCTACTGTTATATTAAAGAAATTGATTATTATTTTATTTCCATCAATATAATATTCATCCATATGTCCTGGAATAAATATTACCTCATATTCTTCCTTACTTAATTTATCTTTCATGTAATCTAAATTAAGCTGCTTTACTGGTGCCATCATCATATTTGTAAATCCTAAATCTTCAAGCATCCACATATTTTTATTCCAGAATCTACTTTCCTTTTTTGTTGGTTTATTTAGAAGCTCTCTGTTTGATATTGCTGAAAGTACCTTTCTTACAGAGTCCTTTGTAAAGTCTTCATCATATAGATATTTCATGTCCGTTTGATCAGCTAATCCCATAAAAAATGAATCTGCTATCTTTTCTCTTTGATGTACTGAATCCCAAATATAAAGCATCATTTCTAATATCTCACTTTTAATTACAATTTTAGCCAAGTTAAATCCCCCTTTTTATTTTAATATTTTTATTTATGTTTGAACTACTCTATGCTTGAATTAACCTAAAGTTTCCGTTCCCATCAGCCCCCCTGATTGGCTTGTGAATAGAAACAACTCTGTGTGTTTCATTGCTTGGTTATTTCAAGTACCAACCTTATATATTATGTTTTGAAAGTTCTAACATATTACCAATATAACACAAAATTAAGAAAAGGTGGCTTAAGAAAAATTTCTACCTAAATACATAAATATCTAAAAGCACCTTTTGAATTATATCTTTATCTGGTGCATAAAGAGAATATTGGTTAAATATATAGAAAAAATAGCTGTATAAAGTACTTATACAGCTATTTGTATATTGATTATGTTACTGGTGATGATTGTTGACGTATTTCTATAGAGTTAATTCCACAAGTAGGGTATAAAAAAATTCTATTGCTTTTAATAGCGAACACTATATTTGTATCGGCTTTTATTATTTGAGTTCTAGTAAAGGCATTAGTATTAGTAATTGGAAAATTAAAATCAGTATCTAAGGTAAAGCAAAGTAAATCTGTATTATTTGTATCTTTAAAGCAATCTATAACTTCTACTATGCTATCTATACAACAACAAGGATTTATGTCACAAGTTAAACTTATAAAGTTGCTTATTTTTTCGCTAAGTTGCATAAGGATACTAGCATTAGCAATGGCATTCATAGTGTTAAATCTAACTATATTACATATGCAAATAAAAACATTAGGTTCAGATGCCATATTATCAGATAGATATACTGTGTCTTTAGTTATCTTATATATATAACCTCTAAAGCTTTTATTTCTAGTAACTATTATTACTAATATATCTTTTCTTTCGAATAATTGTAACATGTTTCTCAATGTTTCTATGCTAGGGCAGTTGTCACATCGAGGGGCTCTATCACAAAACTTGCAGTCTCTTATCAAATCTTCACTCAATTAATATCCTCCCTTCAATTATAATTTAAGATAGGAAATGTTCTCTAAACTTTCTTACAAGCTTTAAACTGTTTTAGGTCTTTTAGGATGGCAAATTGTTTTATATGCTTTATTCTCTTTAATTTATTTGCATTTGAGAAATATTTAACTATTCAATATCAATATATGTGGACAGGTTACAATTTGACACTAAAAAGTAAACATTATTTAAACTCTTAACCAGAAATATTATCGCTTCTAATTTATCTATGTATAAAAATATGCACATTATAAACTGTTCTATTATAAAACGCTCTAAAACTTTTAAGGATTTAACACTGTGCATAATAAATTCATATAATTATAATTATGACACTACATTTTATAAACTAGTATTTTAAATATAATTAAAGGAGTGATATTATTAGTCGTCAAACAACATATGAGCTGGCAAATCCATGTATAGACAATCAAACCTCACTACTTAGAACATTTAATGCTATACCAAGTTTAACAGTAGATATTCGTATAAACGATGTTCCTAGAACTACTAATTTAGAATATGCAGAACTTACCCAATATCTATCAACTAGACTTGGTCCACGTAATCTAAAAGTATATGAAACTCAAACTGAAAATCTTTTATATGAAGCAAGGGATTTTGATATACCTAGTGGACAGTTAATAACTCAGTTAATATATGGAAGCGCAAGTAACTTTAAATTTGTACCAATAATAGATGATATTAATGAAGGTATATCACCTGATCAGACAAAGACTAGATTTTATAACTTAACTAATTATAGTATGACCTCTACTCTTTCTTCCTCCTCTGGTTCATCAACAATTGTTTTAGACTCTGGTAGTGGTTCTAATTATACACAAATAGATCCCGGTTCATATTCTTGGGAACTCACTATGCCTAATCAACGCCCAAAGACTATAAATATAAATTTTAAACAAGGTAGAATATATACAGTATATATTATTAACAATATGAGTCCCGATACCCAAGGTTATGACCAAATTAATATTCCACAAGTTGTATTAGTAGTAGATGGAAATACTTTGTTTACTAAATGTATTTTTTTTGTAGCAAAAAAAAATAAGCATCAGATATACTAATGCTTATTCCTAATTTATTATTTCGTATATCTCTGTTTTTGAATATCATATATTAATATATTCAAATAGTGTACTTCCTCTATGAGGCTCTAGTATATAATCTTTACCTAAAATAAATTTTAAATCTTTTAAGCGATAACCTTTAAGCTTAGTTTTAGACATATCAAAAACATATGTAGCATTAATAGAATCATTATTTGAAATATAATCGTTTAACTTGTACTGAGTTTCTATGTTAGGAGAATCTAGTCTTATAAGAGCCCCTTCTCTTTGTCTTCCACCTTTAGGTCCTACTATCTCAATACCAAATCCCTCCATATAATCAAAACTTTCAATAGATATAGGTTTATCGCCTTCAAATCTATAAGTAAAATCTACAAATATTTGCCCACTTTCATCCTCATATATATTGTTTAAAGTGAAAAAAAGCTTTTCATCAGGATGTTCTCTATTTTCACACTCAAATAATAAAAATTCATCCTTAAGTTCAATATCTTTATCATATCGTCTATCAGGTTTCCCTTCTCCGTTTAGAACTGAACTAATAAATGAAATCCCCTGCATAAACAATAAAACTACAACTATATTAAGTACTAAATCTTTTATTTTCTTCATTTTAATCTCCCTAAATAATTGTATACTTTCTTCTATTATTCTTTGTCTATTTTCAGATTTAGCTTTTACCTTTTCCTTCTACTTTTACATCTATTTTTACTTCCTTTAATAAGTTTTGTATTTTCTTTTCTTGGAGATTTATTATTCTTGTAGTTTCAATATCTCTAAAAATTGCGTATGTTGTAACCATAATTAACAAAGCAGTCAGTCCAAATATTATCACATTTTTAATTGTATCAATTTTAATATTATCCATGCATATCCCCTCCCCCTATTTAATACTTTATAAATATATAATAACATATAAAAAAGCAGAGTACTTTTATTAACCAAAAGCACCCTACTTTTTTATCATTAATTTTACTTTTTCTTTGCCCAAAACCATTTATTTGTATCTACTATTCGTCTTTGTATTTATCTTTGTAGTTAGAACTTATCAAAGAAATGAAATTACTATAATAAAGATTTTTTTATGTTCTCAATTGATATTTCATACTTTCTTTGAAGTAAATATATTAAACATCTATTTCAATATGTTTAATGTAAAAATCTATATCTGAATACCCTGGTAGATTATATTGACCTTTTCCTAGAGTCTTGCCTAAACTACTTGCAAAATCATTAATGTCATGTATATTTGCTTGTACCTTTTTAGGATTATAATTCCCAACTTTCTTAAATGTAACAATAATTAATACCGCATTTGAGGCCTTTAAATTTTTTGCTTCAATTAATGTTCCCACTGTTGCAGTTAGTAGTTGATAACGCACGTCTACTCCGCATGTATAACATCCATAAACATCATTATACAAGCTTTCTATTCTATTTCTTTTATTATCTGATATATCTTTAGATAATTCTTTTGAAACAAGATTACCCAATGATTCGTCAGCTTTAGCTTCAATTCCTACCACCCATTTACTGTCTTGTACAAGTAGCAAATCATGATTACGGCCTTCCCCTTTTCCTGTAAGTCTAGTAACTCTTTCAGGTTCCCCAGTAAAAATACTATCTTGATTACAACCTAATTCAAGTAATATTTCTTCAATTTCTTTTGGTATATATCCATTAGCTTCAAGGATATACTTTGCTAATTCTTTAGCACTTCTCCCATCTTTCCATTGAATATCCTCTTTCTTAGGTGATGCAAACTCTTTCCAATCATCTAATGAATTAATATCATTAGCCCCTTTTCTTAAATGTAATTCATATCTTCCCACAGACTTCCTCCCCTGTAACATATTTATGTAATTATATTTTAACTGTTTATTTGTAAGTTGTAACGCTTTATTCAATATAATAACAAATACTATTTCTTAATATAAAGAATTGAAAAAGAAGTTACTCTAAATTTTCTAAAATAACTCCTTATAACATTTTAAAAATATTATTGGCTTCATCTCTAGTCTCCCCCTAGTATGTCATATTATTGGCTATGTTTTAAATGAGTGTTGAGAATGGATATAGTTTTGTTTTTAAAATATGAAATAAGTCGGCCTTTTTTGTTTTCATGAAATAAATAAACGGTATTTGTGGGATATTAATTATATAAATCATACTTATGGTAGAGGTGTTTGAAATGGGTAAAAAGGTATATATTGGTGCAGTACTAATATTAATGATTTCTGTTATATTTATGTCAAAAAATTCAAACCACGTAGATACATTTAGTATAATTGATGAATCAGACTATGCTACATTTGTTGAAGATTGGTTTAATAAGTATAAGAAATTTAACCCCGATGTGCTTAGCCAAGATATTGGAAAAGATATTTCTAATATCGAGTTTGAATACGATAGACTGAGAGCATTCTACAAATTTTTAGAAACCTATAACTTTGAGGAATCTTTAGTTCCAGAAGAATACAAAGTTTTTCATACTAAATTAAAGACTCTAGTGATTTCAGCTTTATATGATACAGATCAAATAATGCAAGGATTAGTTCAGTCAAATAGTAGATTAATTGAGAATGGCAAAAAATCTTTGCTTAAAACAGTTTTACTGATAAATGTGATTAAAGAAGAATTTGAAAATTTAAATAATGAGTCCTAATATGTAAAGGATATACTTAATTTCAACACTGTATTAAAACAAAGCCTTTTATTAAAATCTCTATAATTTACCTATTTAGATTTGTTATTTAAATTATAGTACACATTTCAAACTAGTCCAATAAACATTGGCATACATGAAGGAAGGGTCTTCCTCTTTAATAGGCGACCCTTCCTTCAGTAAATATATTATTGTATCTTAATTATTTTTATTTCTGTACTATCTGTTTTTCTTTTCTTATCCGTGGTTATCTATGAAAATAAGTATTTTGGCTAATTTTTAGTTTTCAGCTAGTTGCACATCTATATATTTATGTAACGCCCCTATAATTTCTGTTTTATACTTATATATATCGTTTATATTATCAATATAAATTCTATTTCCATCATTAAATACCATAGACTGTTTATTCCCACCTAAATATAATCTGCATATCCATTTTCTAGTATTGTTTTGATATAGTATATTGAAATATTTTTCAACATCTTTATTGGTTATATCATTAGGGTCAACAACTTCACTTAGTATACTCTTTATTATGTAGAAACTTTCAAGTTCTTCTTGTGTTGTTACGATTTTGTTAGTATTCTTGCTTTCCTCATCAATATCAATACTGGCTTCTGCTAGTTTAGTTGAATCGGTTCTAGTAGTTTTAATCTCTACATCAACTTGCTCTTCTGTGTTCAGTATACTCTTCAATCTATCGCTCATAAAATCATTTATGAACTGTTGAAAAGACTTCTTTACTGTTGGTCTAAATTTTTCAATTACGTTTTGTGTTTTTACTCCATTATAAAATTCATTTATTATAAATCTTATAAACTCATCAGAAGGATTGTTTAACTCTTTATTCATCTTTGATTTTATTAAACTTGTATATTTTAATTCTGATGCTGTATCGAATATAGTATCTATATCAAAGTTCTCTTTTTTAAATTTCTTTAATTCTTGTATAAATACATCATTTAAATCTAGTATATTTAGTTCTAGAAAAGGACTTTCATCCATTTTGTTACGTTCTTCTAAGTCAGTATAAAACTTATATATTAATCCATTTGTTAAAATTGCAAATCTAGCATCTGTTGATGTAAAATATCTAAACAATTGTGCATCGTGTTTTGTTAAATCGTCATCTACACTCTTAGCTTCTATTAGTATTACAGGCTTATTATTTTCCATTATCGCGTAGTCTACTTTTTCACCTTTTTTAGTTCCAACGTCTGCAGTGAATTCCGGAATAAATTCATCTGGATTAAATACGTCGTAATCTAATAATTGAAAAAATGGCATTATTAATGCCGTCTTTGTTGCTTCTTCTGTTGCCAAGTTATTTCTAACTTTTTCTGCCCTCTTACTAAATTGTTTTAGCTTATCCGAAAAATCCATGTTCATATCTTAAAACTCCCCCTGTTTTATTTACTACTAAAAATTTACTTCTATATATTAAGTATATAGATACACAATGGATATTATACGCTTTACTATATATCCAAAGCTATATTGTAAATGCTTACAAGAGGCAAATGATTCGCTCCTTACTTGATGTTAGGATTCATTTTCTTTTCAAACTGTGATAATACACCTACTCCTAATACAAATTCTATCTTATCAATATTTTTATCATCTTCTAGTCCAATAACTTTCATTTTTTCAGTAGGTTCATTACTTAAAACTAAATCATATATATCCTTTTTTAGACTTCGTAAAATTGGTGCTGAATATTTAGACTTATTTTCTAACATAGCTCTATATAATACTTTAAAATCATTTATCTTTATTTTAGTCATTTCAATATACTTATTATCATCAAACACTATGCAATGAGTAGAAATACCTTCGTCTTTACCAGTAGTGTCCCATTCTACAAAGATTAATCTACGCTTTAACTTTAATAAATTCTCTTCTGATAAACAACTTGCAATATCCTTTAGGATATTTTTTATATTATCATCGCGTATAGAATAACCCATAAAAATTATAGGATATTCTAAAAATAATGTTAATATTTTGGCTGCCAAATATTTGTTTTTTTCATTAAATACTTTATAGTCATCTTCATCAATAACAATAGATTCAGGTTTTGAACAACATCCATGAACTTTATAAATTTCTCCTATACCTTGTAATGGCGAGAATATAAGTTCCTCTTGTCCTATAAACACCTCATAATTCTCAATTATACTTTCCAATAACTGATCATAATTAGTTGTTATTACCCCTGATATACTCTTTCTGGATACTTGTTTAAATAATTCTACCTCTTCCTTAAATTCACTTACTATTTTATCAGCATTATCTTTTATATATTTTGCAATCTCTATTTTTAGTGGTGATGTACCTAGCTTTATATCTTCACTATATAGACTTCTTGTTTCTTTAAACTCCTCTTTTGTATACCATTTATTTATTAGATCTTTTCCTATTAAAGCAGCTATCTTTTGATATATCCCTATTTCAAGTTCCATAGCCTTTGCTTTTTGCATATACATATCAAATCCATATTCGCTATCTATTGCTTTATGTGCCATAATTCTTAGAAGTCCTGGCCAATCTGCTAAACCAAGATATCTTCTAGAAATCCCAGCCCCTACAAATAATATTGGTGTAGTATTACTTTCCATTAAAATCTCTTTTATCTTTTCTTGCATTTTATCAACTTCCCTAATATTTATAATATTTTTTATCACTAAAAACATATTCAATTATAGTTGTATTTATAACACAAAAAAACACCCTCATTTAGATGGTGCTTATATCAATACTATGAAACTATTTAACAATTTCTTAAAAACTCTTAACTCATCAACTATGTTCTATATATTCTTTTTATTAGTTAAGTATTCTTTTAGTTCCTTAAAAGGTAATAATAAACACTCAATCAGAAATTTTATCGCTTCTAATATCTCTCTATCCTGTTCTTTTTCACGTTCTATTGACCTATCTATTATTTTAGAGATATCGTCTATTACTTTCTCCATCTTATCCATAATATACCCTTCTTATTTTATCAATAATTCCAATTGGTTTTGATATAGTTTACTTTTCTATATTTAACATCCATATCCTTTTTAATGGTATTTCAGCTTTAATGTCTTCGCTTAACTTCTCATAGTTCTCAAGTATTTGTTCTATAATTTTCTTAGAATCCCATAGCCTTAACTTAAAAAACTGCTTAGGAATATATAAGGTAATTGTACAAGAAATCGTGATGATGATCAAATATACAATTTATGGAATGATATTAGAAAATACATATTTGACCAAGGTCTACAATTAGGTGTCCATGCTCCATTGCCAGAATAGTATATAATTTACTAATGTAATAAAAATAGCCTATGTTTTTAATCTAGGCTATTTTTATTACTATCTAAAACGTTATCTATCAAAATGTTTAAGTAGTGTACTTCCTTCGTGAGGTCGTACTACATATCCAAATAATATCTTACTTATATTACTTCCTCGGAATTTTTCTTTATATCAGCAATGATACTCATAATCTTTCTAGCATCATCCATATTATTCTTAAACAACTGAGTTATATTGCCTACACTTCTAAATGGATCTTCCGTTAAAACGATGTTATCTTCTATTAACCCATTTACAACAACATAATCAACTATTAACTTTATAAAGTGTATCTGAGTAGTATTTAGATTTTCATTATTTAAAAACTCAGAAAAAGCTTCATTAGCAGCTACTCTATCAAGCCCTACAATTTTTCTAACTAACTTACCAAGTGGCATATCTCCAAACTCTTTTTCATAATCGGATACAGTACCTAACTGATTCCACATTAAATCTTCTAGTGTTTGAATATCTTGCTTAGTCAGTTTCTTATTATTTCTAAGCTTAAATACAGTCATATCATCTTTATGCTCTTTTAAGTAATGCTCTACCTTTTTTCTGTAGTTCTTTAAATCATTTGCATTATAGATAGCTCCATTACTTACTTCAGCAACAATCATATCATTAAATCCAGTATAATAAGACTCTTGACCTTCTTTTTGTAAGTATTTTAATAAGTCTCTTAATGCTTCTCTTACACTGTCAAGTTCAAATATATCTATATCTTCCCAGAACTCTTCACTTTTTACCTTTTCTATAGTATACCTTTGTGCTTGTACTTCAGGGATAGTACCCAGCTTTGATAACGCTTCTGCTGTTTGTATAACACCTTTTATAGGTTTTGTAGCATTATTTCCTTGAAGATTTGCAAGCTGTATAGTATACATAACAAGGTCAAATCTCTTTGCCAACTCATCACTATCATAGGTCGTTATAAGTGGTGCTATATTCGATTTTATCTCACCCACACTAATTGTATTTAATGCATTCCATAATTCTTTGTTTCTATATTTATGAACGTACTTTAGATTCATTCTTACCCTAAAGCTTTCATCATGTAAGCTATTTATATCTGCAAACACTCCATCTAATAGTTCTTTTCTGTAATCTTGATATTCATCAGTTAAATATTTAATATCTTGTAATTCCCTTATTAAATCTACCTTAATATTAAATATCTTCTCTATTAAAGTCTCAGTACTTGAACTTTCATATCCCTTTGGGTTTGCTCTAAAGAATTCAAAGTTATTACAGAAATCAAATATTAAAAATTCCTTTTTATCTATTCCAACTCCAAGTAAGTCAGGGCATAATCTTGTACCCCTACCAATCATCTGCCAAAACTTTGTCTTAGACTTTACCTTTTTAAAGAATATTAGATTTAAAATCTCAGGAATATCTATACCTGTATCTAACATATCAACAGATACTGCTATTTGAGGCATTTTATTTTTATCACTAAAATCATCTATTAAAGTATCTACGTAGTTAATACTATAATCTATAACCCTTGCAAAATCTCCCCCAAGCCTTGGATAAAGTATTTTAAATCTATCTACTATAGCCTGTGCATGTTTATGACTTTTAGCAAATATTATAGTCTTTCCAAGTTTGTCTCCGCCTTCAATTTTTAGACCTTTATCCATTAATTTATTTAATACCAAGTCTATAGTATCAGCATTAAACAACCAATTATTTATAGCAGAGTTAGAAATCTCCTCTCCTATAGTTTCATCATCATCAAAGGTCTCCTCGTACTCTTCTTTTTCTTCCTCTGATAATTCATCATACCTTATTCCATCTTCCATAATCTTAGACTTAACTTCTAGTGTTTTATAATCTACAAGATATCCATCCTCTACTGCTTTTTCTAACTCATAAGCATAAGTAGGAACACCATTTTCTAAGTCAAATATAGAATAAGTATTTTTATCTATTTCATCCTTAGGAGTAGCTGTAAGTCCTAAAAGATAAGAATCAAAATACTCAAATATTGCTTTATATTTTTTATAAATACTTCTATGAGATTCATCAATTATAATTAAATCAAAATGACCTGGAGTAAATAACCTCTTACCATCCTTTGATTTTGTATCATCTATAGAATTCATCATAGTAGGATAAGTTGAAAATATCATTCTTGCTTCTTCAGGATTATCCTTATTATCTAATAAATTACAAAGAGCTAAATCTGGTAATAACTTAGAAAAGTTCTTTTTAGCTTGTTTAACTAAAGCCTTTCTATCTGCTAAAAACAGTATGTTCTTTGCCCAGTTGTGTCTTGTAAGTACATCAACTATAGAAATAGCAGTTCTAGTTTTCCCAGTACCTGTACCTGCAACTATAAGACATTTTCTATTTCTCTTTTCTAAAGCTTCACATACAGATAATACTGATTCCTTTTGATAATATCGATTAGATATTTCATCTTTTATATGAACATTATTAAAAGGCTTTTTGCTACTTCTTCTATCTACCATAAGTTGAAGTTCAGCCTTTTTGAAGAAGCCATAAACCCTTCTTTCAGAGTATCCATTGTAATCATCCCACATAAAAGTTTCAAAACCATTTGTAAAAAAGATTACAGGTCTTTGATTAAACTGCTTTTCCAAACAATCTGCATAAAGCTTAGCCTGTTGTTGACCAACCTTAGGATCTTTGCTACTTCTCTTTGCCTCAACTACAGCTAGTGGCTTTCCGTTGTTTCCATATAATACATAATCTACATAACCTAATCCCGAATTATTTGGCATCCCACTAACTTCAAGTTCTTCTACTATATCTTTGTTAAACTCCCAACCAGACAACTTTAGCTCAACATCAATATATCTTTTTCTAGTTTCAAACTCACTTATTTCATCTATATTAAAGTCGTAATTTTCTGTGTTAGACTTTCTCTTTTGAGTAAGCTCTTTTCTTAACTCTGTATTTTGTTTTATAATTTCTTCTAGTTTTTTATCCTTAGAGCTTAACTTTTCATAAAGGTCTTTTAGCTCCTCTGGTCTAGTTCTTTTATCTTCACCCTCTAATAATAAGCTTTCATCAAACTCCCCTGCTGTATAATCGTCAGCATAGCAATAATCTATCCATGATATAAACTGATGTAGGTTGTGAAGAGATAAAATTGCCTCTTCTCTACTTATGTTTGCATTGGTGTGTACTGCTACATTTCCAAGTTTTATTATATATTTTAAAAGAGGTAACATATCTGAGTCTATTAGCATTAAAAAGTTGTTGTCGTGGATTAAGCTTGATAAATTATCTTGATATGGTAATCTTAAATCTTCATCAAAACTATATACCCATTTTACAGCAAGTTCTAATGCTCTTCTTGATAGTATAGCAGTAGTTGCTGGACTATCAAGAATGCTCTTTTCAGCCTCTAAACATGCCTGAGTGAAACTTTTAAATGTTTCTTTTTCATTTAAAAATCCAAAATTTCCTCCCATACTTCTCCCCCATATGTAAACTTATTATAGTTTAATTATACCATAATTTATATATATAGAAATATCATGATGCTTCTAAATTAATATCCAGAGTAATTTTAAAACCTTGAAATTACGAGTAATTATATTATTTCGTTGACTAAAAAGTCAATTAAGTCTTTTTTTAATCATAACTTGTCCTTTTATATCATATATTTTTATTAAGTTTATATACTAAGGAGGAAACCTATGATACCTTATATGAATATGTATCCAATGCAAAACCAAATGTGTAATACTTTCAATGAAGGGACTATGTCTTCAAATGGAGTGGGAACTATAAAAGCTAAACCTGACATGGCTATTTTAACAATCGGAGTTACTACAGAGTATAAGGACGTTAAAGTTGCTCAAAATGAAAATAACGAAATAATCAACAACATATTAAGTGATTTGTATAATATAGGAATAAATAGAGAAGATATTCAAACAGTAGATATAAGTATAAGAAAAGCATACGATTATGGAGATGGTAAACAAACATTTAGAGGTTATGAGGTAGTACATATACTTAAAATAGTGATCAGAGATATAAATTTAGTGGGACAAGCTTATTCTTTAGCAGTTGAAAATGGCACTAATAGCGATATTACTATAAACTTTACAGCTTCTAATATTGAAAAATATTATGACAGAGCTTTAGTATTAGCAGTTAAAGATGCTGTAAACAAAGGAAAATTAATGGCCAATACCTTAGGTGTTAGAATTAAAAAAGTTCCTAGCAATATATCTGAAGTAGTTATGTCTCAAACACCTAGACCAAATCCTTATTCCTTTGCTGTTATGGACGCAAAAGAAATTAGTACTCCTATATCTGAAGGTGTATTAGAAGTGAGAGCAGAGGTTAATGCAGTATTTTGTACATATTAAAAGTCGCTTTGCCCATGCCTTAATCAGCATTGAAAATCAGGACCTCGCTCAAGTTTATTATATTATACCTTATCCTCATACCAGATAAATTATAATATCCTTGTAATTAAAAAACCTCTATCAAGTTATGAATTGATAGAGGCACCATTTTAATTTAATTCTCCTTTAAATGCTTTTTGCATTAGTGAATTAAAGTTATCTTCTAACTCTTTTAAGTTACTTTCCATTTTAAATTTCAATTTGTCTACTTGATTAGTGAAGTCTGCAAATTTGTTTTGAAATTCAATAGGAGGAATTGGCATATTAAATCCTTTTAATTGTTCTTTATTTACTTTTGGTATATTGGTTCTTGCACTAAAAGCAAGTATATAGTTTAAAAAGAACTCACTTCTAAGTACATACCCTAAATAATTTCGATTTGAAACTCCATCTATACATAAAATCGGATATGAGTCAGCTGAACATAAACCTTTAAAGTTTGGTAATGCGACTTTATTCAAATTAGGCCTTATTTTACTATAAATAATGTGCCTTTCATCGAAAATGTATTTACCACTTTTTATATTGCTATCTTTAACAAGTTTGTACTCTAACATATTACCTGTATTTTTTTCAATACTATCTATTCCAATATGAGGATAATATTGATATTTTTCAAAATCCTTAGTCATACTTGTGTCTATTACTGCAAACTCGTGAAAATTTAATATTTTCCACTTTTTAGGGTTAACTTTTAGGTCACCAAACATCTCGATAAATCTTGATTTAACTAATTCATCTAATTCTTCTATTTGAGCTTTTCTTTTATCTATTAATTCTTGAGCTTTGTCTAAAACAGCAGAGATTTTTTCCTGGATATTTTTTGGTGGTATATCTACTTGAGTTTCTTTTAAATAATCATTAAGCTTTAAGTTTATTATCCCAGTAGTTTGATTCTGATATTTCATCACTTTTCTCTTATTATATAAATCTTTAAGCATATACAATGCGAACTTACTATCTATCATATCTTTAGGTCTTAGTACTGATGTAAAGTTATTACAGTAATATATTTCAGATGTATCTTCCTCAAAAATAACTACTCTCCCTACAGGTTGAGTAGGACCACCACCTGATTTTTCAATTATTATATCTCCATACTTCAATCTTTTATTTTTATGTTTTTCTATATCTATGTTTCTCTCTACTATATTTTCTAAACTTAATCTTCCTATGTTAGTAAAATTTGTAGTTCTGATTACTTTTACTCCATCTTCTCCTTCTTCTACCTCTAATCCCCATTCTCCACTAATGGGTTTTTCAAATAATTCTGCTAAAGTATATTTCATATCATTAACCCTCTATCATTCTTTCTAATTCTTCTAACCCTTGTACTATTTCTTTTTCAAGTGCTTTAACTCTATCTAAAATAACACTAGGAGCATCATAGACTACTTCCTCATACTCTATTTCCTTATATTTATTAATAGATAAATCATAGTCATTGTTTCTTATCTCTTCAACATCCACAAAGAAAGACTTCTCTATTCTCTTTCTTTCAACTTCATTTTCTAAGTTGTTAAATCTTGCAACTATATCATCTATATCATTAGCCTCTATAGGATTTCTCTTATCATCCAGGCTATATCCATCAGCTTTCATATCATAGAACCATACCTTATCAGTTCCACCAGTGCCAGTTTTCGTAAATATCATTATTGCTGTAGATACTCCAGCATATGGCTTAAATACACCACTTGGCATTGATATTATTGCTTCTAGTTTGTGATTTTCAACTATCTCTTTTCTTATAGATTTATGTCCACCTGTAGATCCAAATAAAACTCCATCCGGAACTATTGATGCACATCTTCCACCTGTTTTTAATATTTTTAAAAATAGAGCTAAGAATAAAAGTTCAGTCTTTTTAGTTTTAGTTATTTTCAATAAATCTGCACTTACTGCTTCATAGTCTAAACTTCCCTTAAAAGGAGGATTAGCTAATACTAATGTGAATTTATCTTCATCAGTATTTACCTCTGATAATGAGTCCTTATATTCTATATTTGGATTGTCAACTCCATGAAGCATCATATTCATGGCACCTATTCTAAGCATAGTTCTATCCATATCAAATCCATAGAACATATCATTATTAAAATGTTCTTTTAATCCTTGTACTAAAAATAAGTCATTGTGATTATCTCTTAAATATTGTTGTGCTGAAACTAAAAAACCTGCAGAACCTGCAGCAGGGTCTACTATTTTATCTTCTGGTGTTGGTTTCATAAGTCTAACTATCATATCTATTATGTGTCTAGGTGTTCTAAACTGTCCATTTGTTCCTGCTGTAGCCACTTTTGACAGTAAGTATTCGTAAAGGTCTCCCTTTGTATCCTTGTCTTGTTCCATATTTATTGTATCTATTCCATCTACTATTTTTGATAGCATTAATGGTGTAGGTATTTTAAATATTGCATCTCCCATATATTTTGCATATGCTGATTCATTATTTCCATGAAGGTTTTTAATAAATGGGAATACTTCTTCAGCCATTACTTTATACATTTCGCTTGCTTCAAAGTTTTTAAAGTTATTCCATCTTAGATGTTGTTTGTCATTTGGAAATGTTCCTTCAAATGGTAGTCCTAAAAATATAGCTTCGCTTTCGTGTATTGTTTCGTTATCATCTAATCCTTTTATAAATAATAGGTATGTGAATTGCTCTATTACTTCTAATGGGTTTGTTATTCCTCCTGTCCAGAAGGTTTCCCATATTTTATCTACTTTGCTTCTTAATTCGCCTGTTATCATTTGTCTTCCCCCAAGTCTTTTTGAATACTATTGTGTGCTATAATACTATTATATCAGAAAAGGAACTAGTAATCTTACTAATTCCTTTGTCGTGTATTTTGTAGTAAACCTAGTCTATTAATGTGCATCTATTTCCTTTTATTATTCTTTAACTAGTATTCTAGCACCTTGAGCACTTTTACTTGGAATGAAATCAAACCACTCATAAATTTGGATAATTACCCTTTCTTGAAGGTACAATGATTGTATTTTCTTATCTCCCATCTTTGTTAGCCAATCAGGGGCATTTGCTAAAATTTCAATTTCTTTCTTAGATCCCTTAATTATCTCTTGGACATCAATAGCAAAATATTCAATTACGTTTTGTTGGTGTATCTCATTATTCGTAGGCGAATACTGTACAAGTTTACCTATTCTAGATATATCAATAATGAGAATCTCAGAATAATCATCGTCATTAAATACTTCGTAAATAGGAATATTATAATCTTTATATTTATATATTCCTTCAAGCTCTTTTGCATATTTACTTGCTTTATTTTGTGGAAAATCTCTATGCCATTTAGGAATATATGTATTAAAATCAAATTTCCTTTCAAAAAATTCATGCCTTGCATGATTAACTGATATAAATATTAATTTGGACATATCCGCAATACTATCCAAATAATCTTCAAATTCACTTTCATTAATTACATCTATTACCTCATTTACATTTTTGATGATGGTTCTATTTTCACCATGGGTTAAACTTCTTCCAAAATCAAATCCATCATCTATACCCATAAAATGAATATGTGAGTCAACATCATCAGCAAAAAAAGCTGATTTATCGAAAAAGGTATTGATTCCAAAT
Source organism: Sporacetigenium sp. TC11 (assembly GCF_058146105.1). Lineage (NCBI taxonomy): Bacteria > Bacillati > Bacillota > Clostridia > Peptostreptococcales > Tepidibacteraceae > Sporacetigenium > Sporacetigenium sp. TC11. Next base: position 45,110 of record NZ_JBYVNY010000007.1, read on the forward strand.
TTTTTATTATTTCCCGTTAACACCTTATCCATTTTAAATTCTATTAATCCATAGAAACTTAAAATATTCCTTATCCCATCTGAAGATTTAACATTCTTTATTACATTAACTTTGAATTCTTTAACTTTATCTTCAGAAATTCGCGTAGCTCTTTTCTTTTGTAATTCAATTTCTTCTTGTTCTTTTCTTACTTTTATTAATAACATTTTAAGTTGATTGCACTTTTGAATTGCTTCTTCGGATAATACTCCAATCCATTCTTCTCTTTGAGATTCTATAGTGTCGATAATTTTAATTAAATCCCCTGTATCTTGTAATAGTAATGTTAAATCTCTAGAACTTGGTAACTTCATATTGTTAATTTGAGCCTCCGACTTATTCGCCAAATTTCTCAAAGATATTATTGCGTATAGTACTTCTAATTTCCCTACAATATCAATACTGTATACTTCATAGTCATCATGATTAACAATTTCCCAGTTACTCCATCCCCATTCTCGTTCTTTATCAAATGTGTAAATGTTTATAAACAATTGTGTTGTTTCATATATATCAGATGGCAAATTAATTAAGATATTTTCAAGAAACTCACGAATTTTCTCATCTTTTGAATTTCTGTATTCATAAAACATCCAACTTCCAAGGCCAAATAACAATTCTTTTTTTAAATTTCCAACCAAATCATATAGGCTAGTCTCATGTTCTAAACTTTTAATATAATATTCTCTATCTAGTCCTTTAAAAAGTGTTAACATCTTTTTTAAAAATATTTCAAAGCTACGTTTGTCTCTATTATCATAACTTTGTTTTAATAAATTTTGAAATACTTTTAATGAATAAAATGCAAAATCTTTAAAATCAGTTTTAGAAAATTCTTCTTCTTTATATAAGTGAACAAGATAAAAATCTGATAACTCAGTAATATAACGCCAACTTCTATCAATCATAAAGTTCGCTAATTCTTCATTTTCATCTAAGCGTTTATAAGCCTTGGTATACATTAACTGTGGATAGTGAATGAAACTTTGATAAATCAAATGATCTCTGTATTTGATTGAAAGTTGTGCTAATGAAATTGGTGCATATGCTGTACTTCTAATAATATCTATATCATTAGATTCCATAGCCTTATTATATATTTCCCTAATATCACTTGAAATCCAATCTAGAGGTTTCAACCTTTCTCCAAAAAAAGTTGTTCTTTCATCTTCAGCTTGTTCTTTAGAGAAACCTCCACCATACCGCTCCATGTATTTAAATAGTTCCTCTATTAGCTCAGCATATATTTTAAGAGTTTTATTTAACTCATCTTTTCTTTCAGATACAATTGAATTTATACATCTCTGTTTTAATGTAGATATTTCAAATCTGGCTTCCTCTTCATTATCTTCAATTTTTTTTATTATAAATATATATTTAATGTTCTTGTTAAGTCTATTGAGTAATTTATGATCACCTTCAACTATATCTTTTCTGATTTCTAATATAGTTGTTTCTTTAGTTATTTTAGAATCTGCTAATACTCTAACTATTATTAACGGACTGTCTGTTTCACGTTTGGTATTTGATGATACTTCTAAATCACTTCCATATTTAGTTATTATTGGTTTTAATACTGATGATTCATTAAATATTGTATTAATTAATGCCTCTAATTCTTTAAAATTTATATCAACAAGTTTTCCTTCCGTTTGGGCTTTAACTTTAAAATATTTATTTTTTTCTATAAATCCAAACGGCGTTATAGAAATAGCCCCATTGTAACTTTCACTTAATTCTTTTCCAATGGTAAACAGTTTGTTATTACTTATTCTTTTAATAATTTCAGCATTCCATATCTTTATAAAATTCTTTTTTAATACTTCAGTAAAAACTTTGATTTTAGCATTTTCTAAATCATTGGCTCTAATCAATATTTCTACTGTACTATAAATAGAATATATTGTCGTTAGGGCTAAACTTCCTACAACAATATAAATTATGTAATTTAAATCTCCAGTCAATAAAATTAAGAAAACAAAAATCTCACTCGCTAATAATGGGAAAAATCTACTTTTGTATAGAAGGACTCTAGCTCTATCTGGGTCATCTTTATCCATCAAACTTTGAGCTACAAAAAATGCTAGACCTATTAAAACAGCTCCTATTCCAGTATTTATTGAAACTAAATTCTGAAACATAGGCGTATGACCTTTAACTACCGGGATCTTAATTTCATTTAAAATTTCAATTTTTAAAAATGGTAATATTAAGGATGATGCGTTTATGTTACATAATAACACAGCAATTAAAAAGAGTAAAAACAACTTCATGAAAGAACTTACAGATGGGATCCATAAAGGTTTGCCCTTTTCTTTAAGTAAATTTCTAGGTTTCATATTATTTTTCAAGTCATCTTTTACAACTTCACTTAAAGTTGAATAATTTTTATAAGAATAAGTACTGTTACATTTCATTCTAAACAGTGTCATCTTTATATTTCTCATAATATATTCCCTCACTGATATTAAGTTAATATCACTATTAACTTAATCCTAATTTTTATTTCCATTTATTTTATCATTTTTATTCATTTAGGCCTATACTACTGATATTAAATTATGAATGAGTGTTAATTTGCAATAAAAACGTTAAAATTAAATATTTCAGTTTCGTTAAAATCTACCATCAACTCATAATTACCTTCTTTAGAAACAGAATCAGTTAAAATTACATTCTCTTTAGGAATTGATGTATTATTATATACATAATCACCAGTAGAATTATCTTTTAACATAACTGTAATAGGATATTCAGTATCAGTTTCAATTTTTAGAATTTGTCCTTCTTTTAAATCAATATTAAAAGAGTTCTTTGCACCTGCACTTAAACCACCCTTAGCTAATTCACTTTTATAATAAGTAGAGTTTGCCCCTTTTTTGCCTGGTTCTTTTAAGTTTACTTTAACTTCTAGGATTTGAGTTTCATTTTGACCCTTATTTTCAACTTTGATAGTAGTCTTATCTGAACTTATTTCATTTGTTGAACATCCTGTTACCCCTAAGAACAAAGTTAAAATTACAATTGCTGTAGTTATTAATTTCATATTTATTATAAGTTCCCCTCTTCTATAAATTTCTAATACTTCTCATTTATCTAAAATACATTTGTTCCCAAATCTTATTATAAGTTAATTCACATTGTGTTTCTATAACTATCTTGAATTACCACGCTATATCTATACTCCTTTATTAAGTAAGTAGTATGTTATACTAGCTATATAAGATTAATACAATATAAATTAGTTATAATAAGGGGGATAATAATGTTAGAACCATACATGGAATTTATTAGGGCTCTACCAGTAAAAGAACAATACGAGAAAGAAGATTTAATGGTAGAAGAGTTATTAATAAAAAGAAAAGATAATATAGAAGTTTATTGGGCTCCATTTGATTATATAAATCCATCTGCAAAAATTGCTTTGGTAGGAATAACTCCTGGTTGGACACAAATGCAAAATTCGTTTAAATACTTAATAAATAATTTAGACAAAGAGTCTACATATGACTTATTGAAAAATTGTAAAAATGAAGCTAGTTTTAGTGGACCTATGAGACAAACTCTTGTACAAATGTTAAATGCAATTGGATTACATGAATTTTTAAATATTGGTTGTTGCTCTCAACTATTCAAAGAAGAAAGTACTTTAGTACATAATACATCTTTACTAAGATATCCCGTTTATGTTAATGGGAAAAACTATACAGGCAGTAGCCCTAAAATGTTAAAGAAAGATATATTACTTAATATGATAGAAGATATTTTCGTTGAAGAATTAAAATCTCTAGATAAAGATGTTGTAATTGTTCCTATGGGCAAAAATGTTTCTCAAGTTCTAGAATATCTTCAAGAAAACAATAAGATTAATAATAAAAATATTTTATTTAACTTTCCACATCCTTCAGGAGCTAACCGTGGCCAACATAAGAAGTTCTTTAATGAAGATATTGAGTATTTTAAAGCTAAGGTATCTTCATTAAGGTAGCAAATATAACAAAAAGGAGCCCAGATGGACTCCTTTTACTCTGTATCATTACTATTTTTCTACAAAGAACATAGAAATGGCACCTAATCCAACATGTGTACCAACGGATACTCCCATTTGCATAATATGGATGTCCCCAGAAAAATTAGTATCTAATTGAAGTTTGACTTTAAGATTTTCGGCAACTTTAATATCTGATGTATAGCCAACTATAATAAAATCTGTCATTTCTGGGTCATTTCTTTTTATAAACTCCTGAGTGTAATGCTTAAGTACTTTTTTCAGTCCTCTTTCCTTTGCGACTATAGCCCCTTTTCCATTCTTCATAGACATAATTGGCTTTAGCTTTAAGATTTTCCCTATTAAAGCACTTGCATTAGTCAGTCTGCCACTCTTTAGTAAATGATCTAAATCATCCACAGAAAGAAAATGTTTTATCTTTTTCTTATAATTTTCATTAAAAGCAATTAATTCTTCAAAGGATGCTCCTTGTTCCCTCATCATAGCACTCTTCATGATTAGCCAACCGCTTCCGTGGCTCATACATTTTGAATCTACTACATGTATCTTTACGTCTGACTCCAGGTTTTCTTCAAAGAAATAATCTTTGGCTATTATAGCTGATTGATACGCACCACTCGTTCCACTGGACATACATATACATAGTATTTCCTTATTACCAGCCTCAACAGCTTGTTTAATTATTTGCAGATATTCCGCTGGACTTGGCATACCTGTAGTGGGAAACTCGGGTAGTGCTTCTAACATTCCATAGAATTCATCTGGTTGAATATCTACCCTGTCTTTATATATTTTATCCCCTATATTTATAGTTAAAGGGGCCAAGCTGATATTGTACATTTTCAGTACTTCATCAGATAAATCACATGTTGAATCAGCCATAATTTTTATCATTAATATCCTCCAAGATGAAATATATACTGCTATATTTTGTTATATATAAATATATATTAACACATAACAATATTTAAATTTACATATTTTTATCTATACATCAAAAAGGAGCCCATATGGACTCCTTTTGTTATTATTACTATATATCCAATTTATTTAATATCTCTTTAAGAGCTCTTATTTCCTCAAAACTTAAAGTTACACCTTTTCCCATTTTGTCGTGGTTTGGTGACCATTCTCTTAAATCGTATTTAGGTTTGTTTCCATTCCAACTTACAAGGTTTAGTTCTTTCTTCCATCCCTTTGGTGACTCTGATATACTTCCTAATTCTTCTTGTATTTCAAACTTAATATCTGCCATTGTTATCCCTCCGTATCTAGTTTCTTTCCGTACTCGAATTGAGTACGGAAGATTAATTTCATATTTATTTTAAGTTTCCCTTCTCCATAGATTTTGCTAAGTTATCGAGCTTGTTTATAGTGTTCCAGTTACGTACAGTGGCTGGTACATCCAACTTCTGAAGATTATTAGCAAGCTTTGAATTACGAATACTATTACGAAATAAAAGAAAGACATCCCGTCCCACGATTTTGTACTCTTCGCTTTCATTTTGATAAACGTTCAAACGCTCAATGTTTTCTTTGGAAGGAGCATGAGTTAACAGTGATACATATAGACTTTCTTCCTTTGAGAATGGGCAATTCAGGATAATCTGTTCTAACTCTTCAGCCGTTCTCAAAACAACATATACTGAAAGTCCAAAGCTCTCCTCAATTTCACGCTCAATTTTCTTTCTAAGTGATTCCTCATCTTCCTTTGATTTGAATAATACATTACCACTTTGAATATATGTTTTCACATCATAAAGCGCGATTTCTTCAAATACTTTTTTCAACTCGGCCATCTTAATAATATTCTTTCCACCTACGTTAATTCCGCGCAATAGTGCTATATATATAGTCATAATGTACGCTCCCCTTCGTTTTACTTTATATTCTTTATCTTATCTAAATCAGCACTACATAATATCTCTAAGTTAGAAAATATCTTTTCTTTTGGCCAATCCCACCACTTAAACTCTAAAAGATATGATATTAGTTCATCATCAAATCTTTTGCGAATAACTTTAATTGGATTTCCTCCAGCTATACAATATGGTGGAACATCTTTTGTAACAACTGAATTAGATGCTATAATAGCTCCATCTCCAATTTTAACCCCTGGCATTACAGTAACATCTTGACCAATCCATACATCATTTCCTACAATAGTATCTCCTTTGTATGGCAAATCGTCAAGAGTTGGAGTTGCTTTTTCCCAACCACTTCCCATTATATTAAATGGATATGTTGTTACGCTATTCATTCTATGATTTGCTCCATTCATAACAAACTCTACTCCCTTAGCAATGGCGCAAAACTTACCTATAATTAGCTTATCACCTATAAATTCGTAATGGTGTGTTACATGCTTTTCAAAATTCTCTACATCATTGTCATCAGAGTAATATGTATAATCTCCTACTATTATATTAGGATTTTTTATAACGTTTTTTATGAAACATACACTCTTTATATTTTCATTTGGATAAATATCATTTGGATTTGGACCTATATTATTATACATAAAAATCTCCTTATAATATTATTAATTGACCTATTTTATTGCATTCCTTAGCAAACCAAATAGCTTTGTCTGGACCTTCTACTATACTATGAGGTTCAGAATTTGGTGTAGGAATTTCATATTCAGTAATTTCTCCACCTATTGTAATTCTTCCTATTTGATTGCTTCCCCATTGAGTAAACCAAAGAGCTTTATCGCTACCTGCAATTATTGCATGTGGTTTGGCATTTGCAGTTTTTAGATCATATTCAGTAATCTCTCCACTGGTTGTAATTCTACCTATTTTATTACCCATTATTTCTACAAACCACAATGCACCATCAGGTCCATTGGCAATTCCTACTGGACCAGAACTTATTGTCGGTATAGGATATTCACTAATCTCTCCAGATACTGTTATTCTACCTATTTTGTTTCCTTGATTTTCTGTGAACCAAAGAGCTCCATCGTCTCCACATACTATAGAAGATGGATATGACCCAGCATTAGGTAGCTCGTATTCTATAATTTCTCCCGAACTTGAAATTCTACCTATTTTATTCCCTGTAAGTTCAGTAAACCACATTGCACCATCAGGTCCTTCAGTTATCCCAAAAGGTCCTGATTCAGATGTAGGAATACTATATTCAACAATCTCACCTTTTGTTGTAATTTTGCCTATTTTACTAGCTTTATATTCTGTAAACCATAAGTCTTTATTTACTCCTGAAACTATGACAGAAAGCCCAGCATCCTCTGTTGGAACAATGTATTCTTTTATTTCACCTTTTACAGTAATTCTTCCAATTTTATTTCCTTTGTTTTGAGTAAACCACATAGCTTCATCAGTACCTACAGTAATTCCATAAGGCCCTGATTGTGGTGTACTAACTAAGTATTCATTAATCTTTATGTTCATAATATTTATCTCCTTTTATATCTATATTTTGTAATTAAAGGCATAAAAAAACCTCCCAGAATACTGGAGAGGATGTGAAGATTCCTATATCAAATAATATCCTTAAATATTATGAAGCCTACTAAAATTAATAAAAGTTAGTATCTCAAAAATATATTAATATTCTTATAAGGTATATTATTAGCTTAACAACCCACTCCAGCGTATAACAAAAAAACACAGACATTGTGCTCATTTTATTATAAAGTTATGCTTGAAAGTGAATTAATAAATCATAGCTAATATAATACCTCCCATTAAAAAATTATATACAAATTATAGCAATATTAGATTTTACTTGTCAACATAAAGAGGAAACTAATTTGACGAGAATATTTTAATGCTTTTTGCCACCCCTAAAACTGGATCACTGAGGTTTACAGGGCCATTAAATATAACCTCAACAGTATCCCCTTCTTTTATCTCCGTATAATCCGTAGTTTTATCAACTCCATCTTTTAATATCTCTGTATCTCTGTTTACCGTCACCATTGCTTTGTCGTATTCAGTATCATTTTCTAGATTACCTTCTACAAGAAATGTATATCCATCTTTACCAACTACAATATCCTTTACTATACCTCTTACTCCTATTTTTTTAGCTTCAGTAATACTCTCTGGTGCTTTTTCTATATCAGTTGTTGTATTTGTACTACACCCAACTAGTGATAAACAACTAATAGTTACTAAAAATCCAACGATAAGTTTATTAAATTTAATTTTCATATTAATTTCTCCTCTTTGTTTGATTGATTTCATATATATATCTTAATATAGTCTTCCATAATAATAAACTTTCTAATCATTTTGAATAACTGAGTTATAATATTAATAGATTATAATAATGGGCTATTTGCATAGATTTATGTGTTAACTAATTCTATAATTAACTAAGGGAATAATTTATAAATTATAAAAGGGGGATTATAAATATGAATATAGTACAACACAATAGTATTGCTTGGGATAATCAAGTTAAAAGTGAGAATAAATGGACTATACCTGTAACTTCAACTGAAGTAGAAAAGGCAAAAAAAGGAGAATATACATTAGTTTTAACTCCGACAAAACCTGTTCCAAAAGAATGGATTGGTCAAATAGAAGGAAAAAATGTATTATGTCTTGCTTCTGGCGGTGGTCAACAAGGACCTATATTATCAGCATTAGGAGCTAATGTTACAGTTTTTGATAATAGTAAAGAACAACTAGCACAAGATAAAATGGTGAGTGATAGAGATAACCTATCTATTAGCTTAGAACAAGGAGACATGAGAGATTTATCAAGATTTGAAGATGAAACCTTTGATTTAATTTTCCATCCTGTATCTAACTGCTTTGTTAATGATATAGAAAAAGTTTGGAAGGAATGCTATAGAGTATTAAAAAAAGGAGGGACATTAATCTCTGGATTTGTAAATCCTCTTGTATTTATATTTGATTTATATGAATGGGAAAAAAATGATAAGTTAGTTGTTAATAAAAGTATCCCTTATTCTGATATAGAGCAACTTCCAAAGGATCAATTAGATGAAAGAATACGTACTAATGACACTTTGGAGTTTGGACATTCGCTACAAAGTCAAATGGGTGCTCAAATTGATGCTGGTTTTGTAATAGCTGGTTTTTATGAAGATAATTCTGGCGGTGGTTTATTAGATAGCCATATAGACACATTTATTGCAACTAAGGCTCTAAAATTATAATTTACAATAGAATATTATATATAAGATAAAAACAAGATATAGATTAATAAACATAGTTATTGAAAAATGACCTCCTTATGGTTAAGTGATCTACTTAATTAACCATAAGGAGGTTTTTTATTATATTATTTACATTTATCATATAAAGTATTTCCATCAACCATTAGTACTATTTGTGGGATATTAGCTTGAGCATAATCTGGAGAATTCGGATTCACGCTACTAATAACGTACAATGTGTATATTCTACCTGGATTAAATATCACTTTTATATTTCTTGGACGTTGGTTAGATGTTGAAATCTGAAAACTATAATCGCCTGGACTTACTTGATAGTACTCAGTACCTTCGCCTGAGACCAGGGCTCTACTTGTAAATCCTATAGATGGATTAAGTGTAAATGTTATAGGAGTAGAATCTAAATTATAAAATCTAACTTTTGTTTGATCAGGAGCTACATCTTCATTAATATCATCTATTATTGCTTCAAATTTTAAACTGTTTGTACCTCCATATAATGCACCTGTTAGTATTTGACCAGTAGGCATTTCAAAATTTGGAATTTCTAATAAAAGACTATTAGTTTGCGCATTATATATTTTTATATTGCGAGCTCCTGGTACAGTTGGAATATAGTTAGTAAGTTGATTATATGTTAAGTTTCGATATCTAGGTACATCGTTTATATGCATACTCAATACTACTCCTGGTACTGCGTCAAATAATCTAACTATTGAAGCTTGATAGTCTATACATTGGCTTAAGGAATCGTATACTGTTTGACGATTTATAATATTACCCCCTTTTTCAAATACAGTGCATATTATATCCATAGTTTAATATATTCGAATAATATTAATTTGTTAGCTTTTACACTTCTAAATTTTAAAACTTATTAGATTTTCTATTTTTCCTTCTAGCCTTCAACAAAAAAAATCAAGCTGCATTTGGATTACAAATGTGGCTTCTCGCCTTACTATTAACCTTTTTTTATTAAGATTCATAGAATGTGTCGATAAAAACATATTTCATTTTAATAAATATATATTGATAAACGATAAATGAGGTGTTAAAATAAACTTAACAATATAAATAAGTGAGGTGCTTTTTATGAAACTAAAAATACTTTTTTTAAAAATAGCTGTTTGTTTTCTTGCAATTCCGGCGCTTATGTTGTGTATACTGGGATTACCTTATTTATTTAGTAATCCAGTAAATCCAGAGTATGCCAACATAATATATCCTTTTTTAGCATGTGTATATCTAGCAGTGATACCATATTTCGTTGCACTATATCAAGCTTTAAGAATTTTAAGCGATATAGACAAGAATGTAGCCTTTTCTGAATTAACAGCTAAAGCTTTAAAAAAATTAAAATATTGTGCAATAGCAATTGGTTCCTTATGTGTTATAGCCATGCCATTTGTATTTCTACTTGCACAAGCAGATGATGCTCCAGGTCTCGTACTAATTGGAATGTTCATTACTGCTGTTCCAATTATAATTGCAGTTTTTACTGATATTCTTCAAAGGCTATTAAAAAATGTCCTAGATGTAAAATCAAACTAGGTTTTCAGATTTAGAGTAAATATACAAAGTGTATAACTGCAAACAAAGGAGTGTGTTATTTTTAAATAACACACTCCTTTGTTTATAAACTTCGCATTTTTAACTACAATAACCTTTATTAGATTGACTTCATTATTTTCTATAATTTACTTAATGATACTTTCAATAAAATAGTAACGGAGAATTTAACACGATTAACAGTATGATAGCACAAAGTTACTATACATAATTATACTATATATAACTATCCTTTTACTGGATTTTTTAATGAGCAAGGTAAATCTACTAAACATTTTCCACAAACAGTACATGAGCCAATATCTATATATTTTTTTGCGTTATTTGTACACATTTCAAAACATTTATTCCTATTAAAAGAATCTATCTTTAAAGCACCATTAACACATCTATCTATACACTTTTTACAAGTATTACTATTTTTATATAAACAGTATTCTATATCTTTTCTTTCAGTAGGTTCTATTTTAAGATTTGTTACAAAGGTTCCTAAATATCCACAGCAACCTTCATTTGTAATTAGTACGTGGTTTATTCCAAATTTACCAAGACCTGCAATATAAGCTACATGTTTGTGAGACCAATCATTTATTAATTTATTTTTATCAAAGTTGTATGATCCTGCCAAATTTATTGAATTATATCCTAATTTTTCTAATTCATCTTTAATAAAATTATTCAAATCAACAATTAAATTACTAGTTTCAACATATGATATAGCCCATTGCCTTGAGGATTCTACTTCGTGAATATTACTCTTAACTATATCTTCATCAAGAGGTACAAAATATGCAACTACCGTTTGTACATCTTCTAAAAAATCCTGAGGCAATGCATGAGACGGACTTACAATTTCCTTGAGTTGAAGAAACATTTTATCTTTTGGATCTGCATATGCTACAACAGGTTCTCTCCATTTTGTTCTCACGTCTTTAATAGTAGGATATAAACTTACAAATTCTTTTATTAAAGTTTCAATTTTATTTTTCATTTATATTTTATTCTCCTTAAATTAATTAATCAAAATTATGTATACTACTGCAAATTAAATTATAATTTATAATAAGTAAAAAGTATGTATCTTTAGTTACATATTCCAAACATTCATTTCATGAAGTACAGTTTGATCATATCATTAAGACTATACCCTTTTTAAAAATGTATAAATTGTACATATAATTCATACATTTTAATGTCCGGAAAATTTTACACAAGGGGGTAGTTTTATGGAAGAAAGCAAAAAAATACAGTTTTACGGTGGTGGATGGACATCTTTTTTACCTTTTTTAATTTTCTTAGTAGTAGCAATATATATATCTGTATTACAAGCACCTGATGTTAAAGGAATGTGGATAGGTGCATTACTTGGAATAATGATTACCTTTTTCTTAGCAAAGGATAGAATGCATTATGCTGAAGTCGTAATTGAAGGAATGGCAGATAAAACTGCTATAGTTCCTATAGCTTGTTGGATATTTGCAGGTGTATTCTCAGCAGTATTAAAAGACTCTGGTTTGGTAAACGGAATAATATGGGCAGCGTATAAACTTGGAGCGAGTGGAACTATATTTACAATAGTTACATTTTTAGCATCAGCTTTATTTGCAACTGCTGCTGGTACAGGGTTTGGTACTATAATGGCAGGTATGGCAGTTTTATATCCAGCTGGAGTTTTATTAGGAGCTAATCCAGCAGTTTTGGCTGGAGCTATAGTAAGTGGTGGTATATTTGGTGACAACTTAGCTCCTGTATCAGATACTACTATATGTTCTGCTGCAACTCAGGGAGCGGATGTCGGTGGAGTTGTAAAGTCAAGATTTAAGTATGCTTTAGCTGGTGCAATTATATCTCTTGTTGTATTTGCTATATTTGGCGGAAAAGGTGGATCTACTGCGGATATACCTTATGAACAATTACAACAATACATGAATCCTATAGGTCTTGTAATGTTAATACCAGCCTTTGTAACAATATATGTAGCTATTAAAAAAGGAGATATAATAGTTGCAGCCACAGTAGGCACTATATTGTCGCTAGCATTTGCTTTAATATTTGGGTTAACAACTTTTGATAGATTGTTCTTTATAAAAGATGGAGCTGTTGGTGGTGTTTTAGTTAACGGTATATCAGGAATGGTAGACATATGCATATTGGCACTACTAATACTTTCATGTGTTCATATAATGAAGTCTGGAGAGGGAGATAAAAAGTTACTACAATTAGCTGAAAGGTTTGTTCATACTGTAAGAGGTGTTGAAGCTTCTATAGGATTTTTGGCTATAACATTATCAGCTATAATGGGTCTTAATGCTCCTCCTATACTTGCTATAGGTAGTTCATTTGCAAAACCATTAGGAGAAAAATATAATATTCATCCATATAGAAGAGCAAATCTACTAGATGCAACAGCTTGTACCCTTGTATATTCACTACCTTGGACACCTGCTTTATTAATGACTCAATCATTAGCCCAACAAGCACATGTTGATTTTGGAAGTTTAGTTCCAGCTCTTACTACTACACAAATAGCTCCATGGGTAGCACATGCTTGGGCACTATTAGCTGTTATGATATTTGCTATAGCAACTGGATGGGGTAGACAGGAAGTTAAAAATAAATAGATATAGAAGCTATATTCTTAGGTATTAACGAAAATGAATTTAATTTTAGTGACTGATTTCAAAAATAAACAAAATAAAAAGATTACTTACCTTGTTGTATACAAAGTAAGTAATCTTTTTTATTTAAAATTCTCTGTTATTATAAAATTTTAAAGATAAAGCATAAGAAATTAATAAAACAATTATTGTTAAACCTATTGTAATCATATTTACTTGAGGACTTGATAAATTACTTATAAAATTTACAATACTACCTATAACTTTTATATTTTCACTTTCTCTAAAAAAGTCTATAATATATGATACGCCGAAAAAGAATGACATAAATAATATCATACTTAAAATTCTAGTTTTTGTATATCCCACCTTAAATAACACAGGCAAATATATTCCATTTAAAAGACTTACTGCAAATATAGCTATAACCATACCTTGAAAACTTATATAAGATACTTCTGTAGACATTCCAATAACATTAATAATTGCTACAGCTAAATAATAATAAACTGTTCCAATTATTACATATACTAATATTGAAAGGTATTTTGAAAGTACGATATGACTTCTTTTTATAGGCAAACTATTTAATAAGACATATACGTTATTTTTGTCTTCAGTAGCAGATGATGTTGTGATTAGTATATATGTTACCCCTATAAGTCCCGCAATAAATCCTAAGTCTACAGGGCCTGAAGAAATAATTATAACTAACATCATATAAACTAAACCTAATAAAACAGTCTTTTTTTGAATTATAATGTCCTTTAAAATTAAATTAATCATTTAAGCTCCCCCTTGTATAATAAAGCATTATATCTTCTAAAGTAGGTTTTTCAATAATTGCATCACTATTAAAAATCTTAATTGCATTTTGCTTATTATCTACTAATCCCTCAAACCCAAATTTATTTTCCTTGATTCCAATAAAATTCTTTTTAACATCTTTATCTAAAAGATCATTGCCCCCCTTAACTATTCCGTAATTATCCAAAATTTCATCCTTTGAAGTACTAAACACAATGTCTCCTTTATTTATAAAGGTAATATAATCGGCGATTTTATCTAAATCAGATGTTATATGTGTGGAGAAAAACACACCTTTATTTTCATCTTGTATTATATAAGATAAAATATCTAATAACTCAGCTCTAACTAAAGGGTCTAACCCCGATGTAGGTTCATCCATAATAAGTAGTTCCGCTTCATGTGATAATGCAATAGCCAATTGGAATTTCATTTTCATTCCTTTAGATAGGTTTTTTATTTTCTTTTTATTATCTAAGTCAAATTCTTTTAGATACTTTAAGAATGTTTCATCACTCCATTTATTGTATGTTGGGGAAATAATGTTTTTCATTTCAGAAATAGTTAACTCTTCATAAAAATAATCTTGATCATAAACAAATCCAATTCTATTTTTAATTTCTTGCTCGTATTTTACATTATCAAGTCCAAATACATTTATTTCTCCGCTACCTTTTTTAATCAAATTCATAATAAGTTTAATAGTAGTACTTTTCCCAGATCCATTAGGACCTATAAACCCCATTATAAATCCTTTTGGCATAGAAAAAGTAATATCGTTTAAAGAAAATCCCTTAAAATCTTTTCTCAAGTTTTTAACCTCTAATATATTTTCCATTAATTATACCTCCTCATGGTAAAAAAGCTTAAGCATCTCATACATCTCTTCTAAATTTAAATCTAGACTTTTAGCCGTAACAACTGCTTCTATTAACTTTTCCTCAATTATTTTTATTCTAGTTTCTCTCATTAGTTCTTTATTTTGTGCTCCTACATAAGTTCCCTTTCCTGGGATAGTAACAATATATCCTTCTTTTTCAAGTTCATCATAAGCCCTTTTGGTTGTTATAACACTTATCTGAAGTTCTTTTGCTAGATTTCTAATAGATGGAAGTGATTGATTTTCTTCAATTTCTCCCTTCATTATTGCTTCTTTAATTTGATCAACTATTTGCGCATATATTGGCTCCTGCGAAGAATTAGAAATAATAACCTTCATTTATATTAATCACCTCTTATAATCATATATACATTTGATTTTATTTTGTCAACTATATAAATTAAAAAATTTATAATTTCTAATACATACAAAAACACCAGTAAAGACTGTCTAATTTTAGGGGTTAGTAATCGTTGACTATGGATTTTCATTGAAATATAATATATTTATATCTTAACGAAAGGGGATACAATTTATGTCACAAACCACGAAAAGAGCTTTGGCGGCATCGTTAAAGAAATTAATGAATACTATTCCCTTATCTAAAATCACAATTAATGATATTGTTAATGATTGTGGCGTAAATCGCCGTACATTCTATTATCATTTTAAAGATATATTATAACTTAATATCCCCACCGTTGGTATTCGCGTCCTTTTGACACCCACAATGAGAAAACACACCATTTTGTGGTGTGTTTTCTGTAGTGGTGAAGTCTGGATTTGTAGAAACTGTCTCAATGCCTGAAACCATTTTAAAAACTATATTTCACAACCATCATCAATTCCTCAAGATTATTCAATGGTGTGGGATCAACTGACAATGTAAATGATTTATCCAATTTAATATCTGGATTACTTCCTCGGTAAAGCTTCCATTCATCTATTCTGTCAAGATCAGTAACGTCACCATCAACTTTGACCGAAAAATTTACCGGATTATTATCCTTAACCTTTGCCACAAACATTACATTTTCTATAGCAGCATTTAGTGTTTGTGCCATGTAGGGTAACCTTGACTTGTCAATTTTTAAATCAACAGTTCCGTTCTTTTTAAGCAAAAGCCACTCATTAGGCAGGTCATGTTTTATATTCAAAGCTACTTGTAAACCTGTTTCATTAAGTTCCTGTTCAATACTTTCAAGCCGTTTCGATACGGACTTGGTTGCATCGGATTTAAGTCGCTCACCGCCTTCACAGGCTGTGTATTTTAAGTGAATAATAATGTCTGAAATACTGTGATAATCAAATCGCCTGAATGTTGGTAATTCCAAACGCCACTTGCTGATAACCCCTGCCCCTTCAAATGGCAAATATCGCTCGTCCTTGAAGTTAAGCTCAAACATCCCGCTATCATTCTGAGCGGAACTGGCCGCTATCGCATTAATCGGTATAGTATAAGAGCTGAACCTGTCATCTGTTTCCTCGGTATTTTCTTCGTAAGCTTTACCACCTATAGCCGTGTTTCGGAATTTATTTTCTAAAAGACTGAGTGTAGCATTTATACCTGTATAAGGACCTGCAATACAAGGAATTGAAACAGATACCGATTTGATGCGGCGTTTGTAATGACCTGGGTAATCCATATCAAATAATACTTCCGGCAGTGTAAATTCACATTTGCCAGTTTCTCTGAGCTGTATTATTGCCAAAGGATTGATTTGATATATAGATATCTGATTGGTTATCTCGTATTCATGTCCCCTTTCGTTTTGATAAGCTTCTTCGAGTTTCTTAAGTCCCACATAGAGCTGCTCTCCTGCCAGCAGTCCATCTCTGCCAACATCAAAATAACCAGACTGAATAAAATTAGCACTGCTAATGCCTCTTTCAAAGCAATAGGTTTTCTCGGCTTTTTTAGCGAGATCATAAGCCAGGTTATAAACCTGATGGTATAAGGTTTTTAAGCTTCCCCTCATCCAGGTGTATAACTCTTCGCTGGAGTATTTGTTCTTTATAAATTCTTCCACTTCATTGGCATTGTCTATTGCCTTTTGTTGATTTGCTATTTCCTGTTTGGCAATATCGATTCGTATTTCTTGGGCAGTAATTTGCTTATCTATCTGTTTTAGCTCATAACCGGCTGCGTTGGCCTGGAAAATACGTTCTTGTAAGGCGCGGGTAAAGCCTCCTTTTTTGCCTGCGTTAGAACTTGCAAAAGAAAGATCGCTTGCGTGTACTTGCATTCCTCTTGCAACTGCTTGAGCTGCATTTCCTAGATTGATTCCCCCCCATTTTGTACCTGCCCCTACACCTAATGGCTTGACATCAGCGAATAAATCAGGAATAAGATGCATGGCGCTGGCTGTAGTTTCAACAATTCCAATGCCTTTTTGCCAGTCCTGTGCTTCGCTCGCCTTGTCCATATCCTCTTTTTCAAATGGTATCAATTTTAATCCGCTATCCCCATCTACAGTCACAATCTCATTTGGTATCCCATTGAAATCAGCCGTATCAGTAGGCACCAAACTTTCATCCAGGCCACTTAGCTTCAGGTAATATTTCATCCTAGCTTCCGGCGTCTTACGGTTTTGCATCAGATTTTCAATATTTTTTTGCGCTTCTTCCAGTTGTTTTTTCTTGATTTCCATCACCAGATTCTGCATTACTCCCTCGTGTTTTGCACGAATAAGCGCAATGGTTTCGTTGTCTTTTTTCTCAATTGCGGAAAGCATGGCACCACCTAATGACTTTAATTCATTACATAATTCCAGAGCCTTCTGTAACAAGTAGTAGAAGCGATAATTAGGCATTGGGGTATTGAGGTCATTTAATACAGTGGCTATGCTTAAACCCTGTGCGGCGGCCTTAACCAGTAATGCCGGATCAATAGGTGGTTCAAACAAGGGAAGTTTTCGGAAAACTCCTTCAATGTTTTGACAATAACGTATCTTATATAACCTATCGGCCAGAGTATCCCAATAGCCCATAAGCTTAGGATTGTTTGGGATGCGGAAATATAAAGATGAAGCCGAACCAAAGATATTGGCAAAAGCTATCTCGTTATTGACCACACCAAAAGGTAAAGTCGTTTGATTACTGAAAGGCGCCACCAATTCTAACTCAACCATTGCATTGCCAAAAGCATCCCATTTATCCAACAAACCAATATAAGTCTGCGGTTTGATTTTACCTCGCTTGGGTATCATCATTGGCTTAGGACCTAATATGTGGCCTGCTAAAACATAGAGTTGGGTTGCTTGGTTGATGGTTTCGATAGTGTCCTGGCGGAAAAGATAATCACCCCAAGCCAGAAGATTATCGATGTATTTCATTACGACCCATTTCATGTAGGCAACCGGTCTATTCCGTGCTACCACATGTGGCATAAAAGGTTTATTTCGCCATTCGTTAATGGTATTATCCGCCGCATTAGGCTTGAGGTTATTGAAGATGCTGTCCAAAATCCGTTTACTATCGATTTCCTGGAAAGGCTTAAATTGCCAAAAGCGTTTATCAATCTTTTCTTCTGGCAAATCATTTCCATCAGCAATAGGGTTGAACACAAAGTGGAACCATTTCATGGCTTCCTCAAATTGTTGGGCTTTGCTGAGCGCATCAGCTAAAAGTATTGGCGTGTGAAAAAATAACTCCCAATTATAAAGCGAATATGGCCGTTTCAATTCGTGATAAATATATGGTGGGCCAAAATTACCATCCGGGTCGAATGGACCAAAGTTGTTTTCCGGCATGGATAGATTTTCTTTGAAAAAAAGCTCCAATTGATCAAGATTAATTATTCCCAACAGATTCTTAGTATAAGAATGATTAAATTCAAATTGAATTAATAACCACTTCATTTGTTCCCTGGAGCTGTATCTTTCTTCATAAAAACAAAAATCCGTGTATTGTCTTACCATAGTGGAAATATCGATTTGCCATGTATACATCTTTAGAATATCTTCAGAATCGTCTAAATCTTGGTTAAAATAGTCAATCGGAATGTATTCTTTTATTTCTATTGCTTCTCCAACTTTTAATTCAGTTCCGTTGAACTCAAAGGCACCTGTGTGTCCATTTTCGCTATCATCATCAATGTTAATGTATACTTTATTTAAGAATACTATAGGAATAAATTTAAAAGATTCAATATTTTTCCTTAAATCCGAGACAACGGCGTCTTTACTAATCTGTTTCTGCGTCCATTTTCCATTTCTGTACTCACTCCAAGCCATTTTGATTTCATAGTATTCAATTAGTTTTGAATTTTCTATTCCTGATTTTTCTTCTGCAAGTTCTTTATAAGTAGTACTTATAGAAGCAGGATTAGGTCTAGCTTTCTTCATTATTTGCGGAAAGAACACTAACAAGCGTTTGTTCCAAACTACCGGCGTGAGGTAACATCCATTATCTTTCACGTTATGAGTATCATAGACTTCCACATCATAGCTTGGGATATCAATCTGCATTTTCTCCCATGGATACCAGTTCACCTCATCTAATGCCAAGTAACGGTAATAAAAGAGGTAGGGTGCATTGCGGGTACGGGAGAAAACATGCAGTTTTGCACCTTTACACCATTGTGTCCCGGTCCTTGTTCCATCAATATAAAACCCAACCACTTCCATATTAGCCACTTCATCTACTTTATAAAGATAAGACTTAAGAACATCGGTGACATTTTGTTTATTGATGTCTTTTTGCAATAGCTCACTTTCAAGCTCTTTAAAGAATGAACTTTTATCATCTCGAAGATTGCTTTCAAGCCAGTTTTCAGGATAAAGGAATACTTTGCGGTTGGCTTCCCATACTCTGTAACGCTGCATCCAATCCCAACGCGGTCTATCCAAGATATCGGGCTTTATGCCGTTGTGCTCTTTCTCTAAGCCTAGGAAGCATCGTTGCACAAATAATTGCACGGATGAGATAGCCTGCTTAATGCGCGAGGTTTCCATGCAAGCATCCATTTGAACATCTATAAGGAAATATTCAAATAATCCGTCCGCATCATTAACGTTAGAATCTATCAATTCATCTTGCTGCAATAAGTAACCAATCAACGCTTCTTTCTGATTATTCCTAAGCTGGTCATGGAGAGGTTTAACAACCTGCTCCCAATCGGTTTGGTTGTATTTTGCCCGAATGGTGTTTTTGATACTGTCGGCTATTTTACGGCAGATATCAAACTTGGAAACAGGCACTGCCCATTCAAAAAGCAAATCAATATCAACACCGATTTTGTCAGCTACCGTTAAGGCTTTCTGTAGTCTTAGCAGATTTTTTTCATTACGATAATCTTTTAATTTACCAATATTGAAATGATTCGCTGCTATTAATTTTTCAATGCGTTCTTTTTTCCAGGTAGTGAGATCAACTATCTTTTCAATGAGTTCGTTCTCATTGGTCTTATCTGATGAGGTTTTATATACCCAATTCCAAAAGTCAAGCATGTTCAGTTTGGCCTGCGGCAAGGAATTACGCAACCTAATATATGCCTCTATGCGTAACCACTGTGTAAGGGTTGGTGCATTAAAATCCAAATTGTCAAATTCATTCTTGTGAAGGTCTAAAAATTTGATTTCATCCGCACTTAAACCAAAGGTGGAAACCAGCATAGCTGCTTTTTTTAAGGCGATTAAGGCTGGTTCGCATTGTCTAGAAGCAAAATCTGGTATTACAGCTGATGAAGGCATAGAAGTAACAGCTGAAGCAGTGGTTTTCCAGAAAATATTTTTAAGATCTACTCCAGTTGCAGACAATTTATATAATTTCCCGGACTGGAGTTGTTTAGTTTCGCTCCACCACTCATTAGTCCCGCTCAAACATTCATTAACCGGTTCTTCCTTAAAATCCAAAACGTATCCATCTATGATGATAGTTGGTTTATTAGTACTGCTATTTTTAACAATGAACGTATATTCGGCGTCAACGGCAGGTATAAGATATCCGTTCCAATTAGTTTCCCCCGGTTTAGTGCTTTCCTTGATTTTTTCAAAAATGCTGTAAATCGACGTAACAGGTGAACCTAGTTTCAGCACCTCTGAAACCAAAACATCTGTGATTTTCACGTCAATCCCCGTAAAATTGGCAAGTGTATCTATTACAAAACGATGGTATAACTGCTGGCGCAAATAGGGCAAAAATATTTTCAGGAAGGCAGCCCGTTTCTGAGGTGCAGTATTGGTATCTGCTCCCCCTTCCGGGATTTTATCCAACGGAATTATTTTGTCTCCCAATTTGATAATTGCTTCTATTTCTGCTTTTTCAACCTCATTTTTTGATTTTTCGTTTTCAAATACACCCGACAAAAGTTCTTTAAACAATTTGTCCTGTTTCTTTTGAATACATGTCAATGCCTTAACCCAATCGGAGTTATTGCTAATGGCTTTATACTCAACAACTTCACATTCTGTTAAAATACCTGTAATCTGAATTATTCCCAGGGTTTTATCGTATTTGAGTTTCTTTTTAAGTGTACTGGTATCCGGTAAAGTAAAGTCCAAATTTTTTGGTCCATTGGTCATAAATACATTTGTACCTTCCAATATACCGATAATTTTTTCAACAGTGTCCGTTTCAAAAAGCAGACTGGTTTTTGTTCGTATCAACGCACTGGTTGCTTGATCCTGGATGTTTATTTCTTGCAGCACAGGGTTTGTAATTGAACCATCGGCTTTTAAGTCTTTATGCTCTTCATCAATTGCATTTAAGCCGTCATACAAAGTTTTGCTTAGCTGCAAAATATTCTTTTGGGTGGGAGCAAATGGTTTCTTTTCGTCATCTACATCCTTGATAATGTAATTAAGTTGCTGATAGGTAAATCCTGATTCCTTCATTTTTTCCCAAATATTCATAAATTTGAGAGACGCATGGGCATCCTGAAAGATATTTCCGTACAACGGCAAAATACTTACAAAAGCGGGAATCCTTAAACCTAACACTTTTGATAATAGACGATAACGATAGAGGACGGATAAATTACTTAGCGTAAGCTTGTCTTCCATTCCAGTAGCCTGCATTATCGCCTGTATATCATCGGCAGAAAGATTGAGAGAAGCCATCACTACTGGAACATGGTCAAGTAATTTGGCATCAGCCGTCAGATAATTTCCCTTATCATCAGCCTTGAATATTATATCAATCCCCAATATATTATGGGTCAAGAATAGTCGCTGATAAAGTGACTTTTCCCTGGCAGTACTAATATTGCTCCAAAAAGAAAGCAGCTTAATCAGTTCAAGACCTGTTTTATCCAACAGCTTCTTTACAGCTACAAGCTGGTGAATAAGATTTGGATTGATGCCGAAATCTTGCGTTACCGTATTTTCTTCACAGTCATCGCAATCTCCATTATTACAATCATCTTCGCCGCAATGATCGCATATGCTATCTGCTATGTCATCTTCTGGTGTACTGTCCTGAGTTATTACCTTGCTAAGGCCCACAATCGCCTGATCGGTTTCATCAACCGTCCAACCCAATTTGCGCCATAAACGGATGAAACGATGAATCCTGTCATATTCCTCGACAGTCAAAGGCGTGCCGTCTAAATGCTGGAGCAACGCCGTATCCAGATCGCAACTGTCTTTCTGTTCTAAAACCAGATAAATCTTTTGATCAATGACCATAAAAACGCCTTTTTCTCCTTCATCGCCAATGAATGATGAATCTGTGATGAATGATAAATCTGTGATGTGCAATACTTCTCCGGTTTTTTTATCGATACTACCTATTTCGCTTTTCACATCATCATCGTAATCGTAATAGAAAATTTTACAATCTTCTACCACAACATTCCATGGATAATTTGTACTCATAATCTTGCCATTCACACAACCTCTTCCACTCTCAATCACTATCATCTTACCTACTTTTTCAAAGTGGCATTTCACCCAGTGAATGATGTCTTTAACAACGGAGTCCTCAATTTTAGCCAGATATTCCGCCATTTTATCAATGCCATATACCTCGGCATAGTTCTGTAAAAACCGATAGCTGAAATGTAAGCTTTCCATTATTGTTTTTGATTGGCCTTTGGGCATACAGGGATTGATGTACCCGGTTTTTAACAAATCGACCAGATTGAAGTAGTCAATTCCTGTACGGCGCAAAAACTCTTTTTTAATAAGGGTAAGCCCATCGTCACCCAGCATGGTGTTATCATCATCAAAGCCATAGTATTTACAGACCGGTTTTACGCCAATCAATTTCCGATATTCGTCATCGGTGTGGATTTTATTTTCTAGCTTGTCCATCAAGTCTTTGCTTGCAAAGCACTCTTTGGTCAGGATCACATATTCTTCCATGGTTAACCCTAAAAATTCGGCATCAGCGGCCCTTTCCAGGGCTTTATCTTTTAAACGGGTGAGTTCCTCATCATTATCCGAATTATTTTTTCTAAATGTTTTAATCAGTTCATAGCGGCTGGTATCTAAATGTTTTAAGTAAATTCTTTCGGCATCGATTGGTTGATGATAGGGCAACGTGAAGGGATAAACCTCGTTTTTCAGAATGCAATACGCTTGGTATTCGGTATTCTGCGGTTCGGCAAGCAGTTCGCTGCTGGCTTCATCCTCCACGTTAAAAGGTTTAAGGTGCTTAAACGCAACATAATTTTCCATGACCTCATTTACCAAATCAATATACGGTAAAATGGTATTTGTATTTTTGCAGGTAAGTTCCAAGCATCCCAAATCTGGCCTACGGTCAAAGAGCTTTTCGAGAGGTGTTCCGGAAATATCTTTGGGAATCGGGTTATCCGGATCAGAATCCAAATTATTGTTGCGCAAATACTGAAGTAACTCCACAAAATATGCCGCCGCACTATACACAGAATTGCACTCGTCGCATTCGCAGAAATCAGCATCGCCAAAGAGCAAGTTCCAGGAAAGGTTATGTTTTTCCAGGGTTTCTTCGAGGGTGGCAAGAGCTGTATCTTCTTTGGCATCAACTTCCAAGCTCATTTTCTCAGTTTTTGCGGCAACGGCCATGTTCATGCTTTTATCGATCATGGCTACTCCTGTACATTTACCTGCTTCTCTTAACGCCATTATTGCCTGTTCGTTGCGCACACGCGCCTGTTGTGCATTGGTATGAATCTGCAAAAGAGTGTTATCATCCAAACCACTCTTGCTCATCACAACCATGAACTGATTTTTTGGTATGGCCGAAATTTGCATAGCCGAATGCAGGTTCGCTTTGTACAGCACCGGCAATGCATCCGTGTCCGGGCTGATGGCAGTGATGCGCTGCAAGGTTTTAAGCTGAGTTATCACAGTTTCACGGTATTCAAGAGGCGTGTCTTTCAACGCCTCTTTATTTTTGATAACCTCGTAGATAGATGTAGTTTTAATATTAAAATCGGGTTGTTTTGCTAAAACCGCCGCTACATTGGCGCCTACTGCGTCATTCAGCACCGGCACCTGCGGGTCTCTGATCACGTTGACCAACATAGCGGTTGGCTCCAGATTGAAAAGCTCGCGATGCAAGTTGAGGGCAAAAGCATTTTTGTCTTCCTCTGATTCTACCGTAGCAACACCCTTTACTTTCTCGATAAATGCTGCTTTATTAAATTTTGCTGCAATATCACGCATCGAATTGATCTGGTCGTCTTTTTGAAAAGCCAAAATCAATTCTTTGTTGTCTTTACTCCACTCGGCCAGGTGATGGGTAAATTCCAGGTTGTCGATGATATCGGCTGTAATACATTCTTCTCTGATGAGTTCAGATTTTATTGCTGACCAATTTCCGATGTTTTTTGTGTAAATGTCCTTGAAAACCTTTTGTTGCTCATCTGATTTTAGATCAAATTTAAATAAATCAATTCTCTCTGATAAATTTTGATTTTCTACTTGCCTTGCCATTTGATTCCTCCTTATTAATTAGATTTTTTTCCTCATCTACTCCTTTACTTTAATTTCATTGAAAGGGATTCAATTATATCTTCTATTACTTTCTTTTTGATAAAATTACTAGCATATTTTTAGTAAGTCAGTATCAGACCTTTTTCTAAATATCCACGAGCTAGATGTTTTCCTCTTTGTGCATTTGTTGTTATATCAATAGCCATTCCGGACAATAACCCATTTTTTGCGCCAAAGAAATCCGCAAATGCCCGCCTTGGCCCTTTTCCGACGACATGTCTAAGACCTAAGTATCCACCTTCACCTACATGGGCCGAAATAAATGGGTCTAGTTTAAATATTTCCCTTGCTCGTCTTTCGACGAAATATCCTAAACTTGCTCTAGCAGTTTGGCCACCCTGCAGTGCCCTAATTACTTCTTTCCACGAAAGAAATTGCCTTAATGTTGCTATATCTCTCCTAGAAGATGCGATTCTTCCTATACTCGCACTTTGATCTACAATTTTCTGCATCTTCTCGATAAGCTGTATACGTTGTAACGCTTCAGGTGCAGCTTGCGCCGTCGCTTTGGGCGATGCACTTGCTGCCGCTTTTGGTGCCGCATGTGCTGCCGCTTCTGGTGCCACATGCGCTGCCGCTTGCTCTGCAGCTACTGGTGCTGCATGAGATACTACAGCCTTAGTTGCACCTACTGCAGCGCTTGGACCTATCCCTGCCACAAAATCGGCTCCTGCTCCGATTCGATCGGCGGTCTTTTCACTTGCTCCAAAAGTGCGGGCAATTCCAGACACTGCTTGCTCTGTTAATGTATGTTGTACCTCACCAGTCAAGATGGTACGGATTCCTGTACGTGTGGTATCAGCACCATGAACTATTGCAATTGCACCTAATACTTGCGAGACTCCTGTTGGAGCGGCCATTCCAGATGCTCCTGCTGAAATTTCAAGGACACCTCCTACTACCTGTAACACACCAATGCCTCTATTTATCCATGCCCCTTTCCCATTAGGATCAGAGTACATTATTGGATTACCTTTTACATAAACATAAATGTTATGCCCATCTTTTATTCCAGCTGGGTCACAGTTTATCCACCTTCCTAACAATGTGTGATAGTATCTTGCACCATGATAATATAATCCACTTTCACTATCTCTTTCTTTACCAGTATACCTATACCGTTTGGCCGCACCTTTTATAGCTGCGTTTTTAGCTTGATATGCAGTAGTGCCATAAGGGTGGTATTCTTCGTAGCTGATAACCTTCGCTGTATCATCCAATTCCAACGCTACCGAACCAAGATGATTATGCAACTGATAACGAATCGTTTGAACAGGACTAGTACGGCCCATTGGTATTCCTAATACCACTCGGTGTTTTGTTTCGGCCTCTATCATGACAAAACGGTGCTCTTTGTCCATCAGGCTCAGGCTGGTGCGTTCCAACCCTGCAGCCGCACCGCTGTGCTGTTTGTAAAGTTCATATCCTGCAATATAAATCCGTTCGTCTTTTTTCCCTGGTATATCACCTGCATCGGCCTGGTTCTCGGTTATTTTTCTTATCCGTTGTCCTTGCCCGTCATATTGGTAATATGTCGTTTCCGGTGTGCCGCCATCTGTTCTCCTCTGGTGGATGGTTTGTACCAATTCTTCTTTAAAGTTCCATCCCATATTTTCCAAATGAGGCATGGCGGTTATAAAGCCATGACGCGGATGGTGCGGATAGGTGTACGTATTTGTACCTACTTGCGTGCTGATCAGACGATTATTCTCAGCCTGATAGTTATAATCCCTTGTCCAATTGTTGCCTGATGCCTTATGCCTCATTTGGAGTATATTACCAACTGAGTCATATAGGTAGCTTTGAGTATAATTCCACATTGCCATCGAATCGCCAGGGTTTAATTGCTGCATGAAAGCGATGTCATTCCAATTGTCTTTGCTGTCGAAAGACAGTGGCGTATTGTTCTCCCTTCCAGTGGCCTCCACCAGACGATAAAGGGCATCGTAAGTATAGGTAGAGACCCCGGTGATTTTTTGGTTATCAAAAAATACAACCGGAATGTTTTTGTCTTCAATATGGGTGATATTGCCCACCGGATCATAGGTGTAATGCCAATCCTGAAGTGGGTCGTTGTTTTGTCGTTTGGTTTCTAAACGCTTTAGCCGGAAGGTTTCTTTGTCATAATAAAATTGGGTGATTACATCATTGCCATAAATGATTTTATTGCGTTGGCCTTTTTCATTGTAGTCTATGTCTTTTATATAGGTAGTGGCACTGTCGGCACGAGCAACGCTTTCTCTGTTAAGCAAACCGGCTTCGTTATAAGAGGGCATGATTATGCTGCCATCTGGTGCATTTTGTTTAGTGACTCTTCCGAGTGCGTCTATTTCTGTAATAAAGGTAAAGCTTTCGGATTCAAGGTCTGTGACCAAATTGGCGTTTGTCCAGTTGGCAACGCCTTTATAATTTTTAAATAGCTTACGGGTGGTGAATTTTGGCTGTCCTTTGAAGTCATATTCAGATGTTTCCACAAGTCCGCCAGTGTCATAATGCCTGATTACCTGCCCTCTGAGGTTATTCAGTTCGGGATTTGCTTCTGCTTCCCCGTAAAAGATCCTCTCAAAAATATTGTTAAGAGGGTTATCGCCATCACCACCTATGACCTTGCTGTGAGTAGGCCTATGCAAGATATCGTAAAAATATTGGAATTCGTGATCTCGCTCATCCCAGGTACGCAGCGGGTTGCCCAGGATATTCGTAAGCGTCCACCTTTGGCCAGCATCCATGCTGTGCTGATATATTTTGTTGCCCAGCATATCATATTTGTATTGCATCACCACATTACCGCGAGCGTCGATAACTTTACGTAGATTGCCTTCAATATCGAGATCAACCCTAGTCAGGTAATATTCATCCTCATCGGCTTTCAAATGCTTATTGTGGTCGACTGACAAAATAAATCTGCCCAATGTATCAAAGTGCCGTACATTTGGGGTGTTGGCATGCTTCGCGGCTTTATCGGCAGCCGCTTTTTCCTTCTCCGGGTCTTTGCCTGCCGCAATGAGTTCAGCATCTATCAGGCGGTTTGTGCGTTTGTGATACCAAGAAGATTCCAAAATCGTATCGTTTTGGTCGTATACAACTTGTTTCCATGAATCAAATGCTATGCGCGACAAAGTGCCGTCGGGCATTTCGGTTTTGATGAGCCGTCCCAGTGCATCGTAATACATGATGGGCGTTACCCCAGTTTCCACCAATTCCTTCAGATCTTCGTAGTTGTGCGTTACCGAAAAGTACGGCTCGTATTGTTTTACAGCATTGCCTTTGTTGTTGAGCACGGATCTGCCGTCGCCAATCCATCGTAATTGCTTTGGGTTAAGTATGGCGGTATCGATGTCGATGACTATATAAGAATCGTCAGGATTGACCTTTACTTGCTTCGCCGGACCCGGTTCGGCCTGAGCCTTTTTCATCACCACTTGCCCATGGCCGTTGGAGTATTCAAAACTGATCTGAACTGGCGAATCATTATTTTTCTTAAACGAATCATTATTTTTCTTAAAGTGCTCTTCCCTTACAATGGAGGCTACAGCCACCGGTTTGCCTGAATTTTTATAAGCATCAAAGTCATAAACAAATCTTGCCGTAGCATGCTGCAATAAATTTTTCCCATAAGTAACCAATATACTGGAAACCGGGGCATGGAAGAAATCATTAACCAGTGTATTTTCAGACATAGAAGAAAACTCATTTAACCCAATCAGATCATCGGCTTCATTTCCTTTGCCAAATGTAGCCATTGCCTTCACCAGGCTCAATTCATCTTTGATAGCTTCAGAGATATTGTTATTCGGATCTTTCATTCGTTGCGGTGAAAGTGTCCTGAAATTAAAAAGCTCGACCTTTGTTTTATTGCCTAATGCATCTTCGGTTTCTTCAATGAAGAGGTGATAATTGCTGTCATATTTCACCTTTGTTTTGGTGCCATAAGTATCGGTATAGGAAATAGGGAGATAAAAACGGTCTCGAGCATCGGCTATGTCTTCCTCCATATCGACAAATTGGGTGGTTCCTGAGCGGATCCACCAGCTGTCATCGCCCTCCCTATGTGTGAATTTACCTTCCATCATCAACTCTTCATTAACCTTTACACCAAAAATATTGTCGACAAGGGTCGGTGTGTAAGCTAATTGATAGCTTTCAAAAGGCAGAGCCAATGATTCCAATTGATATAACGGCAAAGCATCCTTTAGATTATCGCTGCGATAAATGGTACGTATGTGTTCAACTAATCTTTTCTGTGAAGTCTTGGGTACAGGTTTTTTATCAACTTGATGATAATCCACTTCAACGGCAAGCGTAAGGATATTCTCAAAATCATTCACTGAATATAAAGAACTGTTTTTGGCAACACCCTTCAATTCGTAAGTCATCGTTTCCGCCGGAAGTCTCAGTCTGTACGAGGTATCAGTATCAATATCCTTCGTAAAGTTGTTTTTCGTATTTTTCGCATAAGTAAAGTTGTTTTTCGTATAAGTAATCAGTGTTTTATTCTGTGCTTTCTGTGTTTCTAGGGGTAGGGAACAGTCTTTTTTTACCCTCGGATAAACCACCGAAGCCGACTCTAACACATTCCCACATTCATCCATTTTGATATTGAGGGTATGGGCAATGCGTGGGTCCTCCGTGTTCCTCTCGTAGCTGTAAGTGATGGCCTCGCTCTCTTTAACAACAAATATAGCGTGCTTGTTTTGCCCTTTTGGCTGCAACAGTTCGATAACACAATTATGGCTGATAGCGGAATAAGGTGTTAATTCTTTTTGAATTTGCTCGGGGGATGCGTCTAATAAAGGCGCATCTTCAGCAAACACTTCCGAACGTAGGCCCATGCCTTTGCAGGCTCGTAAGGCTTCTCGCCATTCTTGTGCACTGAGGTGGTCTATGATGGATGCGTCTAATCCCAGTGCGGCAATAACCCGCGCATCAGGCAAAGGCGTTTCATAGTTTACAACAGTAAAGCCCTGCTTTGACATTTCTTCATACCAATATTCTTTTGCAAACTGGTTAAGGATTTTTTCCCTGCTTAGAAATGCTCCGGTATGAAACCAACTTTTGGTGATAACCGGTTCCTGATGCAGTGTTTTATCCACGATATTGCTGTCATCTCCTTTTACCCAATGCTCGAAATGTTCTGCATCCTTTTGTTCCACCATGCCAAAGCCCCTAAATTCTCTTTCTGCATGGTCGTAATAGCCATGATGGTATCGGTAAGAGCTGACGAATCGATAACCTGAAATTCTATCTCTTGTTTCGATTTTTGAAATACAATGAACCGGGAAATGCAGTTTGGTAATCCATGGCCTGCCTGCAAGCTTGTCTTCAATGTAAAACCTGGTTGAGGGGGTATATTCCAGCGTAACTTCTTTGCCAAGATTATTTTTGTAAGAAACCATGATGTGAGGTTTCTTGCTGTTCATCAGGTCAATATATTTTAATGGAGCCTGAGCATCCTTGGATAAAGGGCTTGACCAGACGATACATGCAACACCATTGCCCAGAAAATCAGTAACCGTGATTTTTGCCTGATTATGAATTTCAGGGAAGGCATCTATTTCAAAAGGTACGGTGCTAAATGCGTTTCCACTCAAATTCATCCAACAGGTAAATTTGTTTTTCCCAAGATAAATGATGTCGGTTGTGCCAGAGCCGTCTATGTCAGCCAATCGCAAATAAGTAGGATTAAATAAGTCTGGATGATCAAAAACGGGAGCATTATCCATGGTCACTTTTGCACCGAACCTTCCATAACCTAGGTTTGGCCAATAACAGACTTTACCGTTGCTAATCCTTACGATGTCAGTCATACCATCGCCAGACATATCCGCCAGAAAAATGGTTTGTTTAGGGTCAGCAAATACGATATGCGGACCGATTTCTTCATCAAAAGGTTTTACCGTTTTATGAACACTTTCAAACCCTTCTCTTCCTGAAGATTCATACCAGGTAAATACATTATCTTCCGTAATCAAGACATCTGGCTTACCATCGCCATTGAGATCAAGCATACGGGCATTGTCATCCTGCATATTGATATTAGGAATGTTTTTGAAAGTGCGAAAAGCTCGCCATTCCTCTTCTTCGCTTAATTCAAAGTATCCTTTGGGCTCTGTACTGAAGGTAACCAGTTGTTTTCCACCGTCAGCGTCCAGATCCATCAATTGCAATTGCCCACCTAAACCGGAAAAAGAAGGTTTAGGTGAAACTAATGTTGCCTGTTCAAATTTTCCATCGCCCAGACTGTGCTTATAATACCAACCTCCAGCTTGCTCCGTAAGTATACCCGACAAGCCTTCATTAAATAAATCGACGAATTGATATTGTCGTTCATCCAACCCTGACGGTGCATGAACTAAATTCTCTGACGATATAGTTTTAATCTTGTTATTCCAATGGTGCTTTTGATATTCAAATTCTATAGGGGGAAGATTTTTGGATGTATAGGCTCCATCTGCCCTTTTGATATATCCGAACTCCGTAATCGATTTTAAGAAAGTAAAACCTTCCTGAGTATTAGTGTCATATTGAAAATTCAGTGATTTTACCAGAGTTGAACCGCCTGGCAGTTCATTGAAATAGTGGAATAGTAAAACTCGTTTGCATAATCGAGTAATACGAATTTCAAAGCCGCCCTTGTAATCAGAAAAAGCATCCTTTCTTAAATCCCAATAATTAGTTTTTGCATAAGGGGCATTGCTCTCATACTCACCAAAATCGAACACCGTTTGGAACATAAAGTCTGATTCAAGGGGATAAGGATTATTGAATTTCGTATAAGGCGTTTTGTTACCATATAAAACCTTTTCTAAATAAAGATTAGTGTAAGTAATTGTTCCATTTTCAAGCCTGTTCCTGTTGTAAAGCAGCGTATCATCAAATCCCTTATCGTCTTCCTTTTTATAAATATATTGTGAGCAGTTTCCTTTGTCATCAAAAACAAATTCCGGCAGCCATTCGAATATTTTATTGACATTTTTAGGGTCAGAAATTCTTGATGCAACACTCCATCCAAAAAGTGTTGTTACATTCTCTTTCGTAATTACCCTCCATTTAATTTCTCCTGATGTTTTGCTGGACCATCTCTCAATTCGTGCAAATAAACCTTCAATTCTTGGTCTATAGAATCGAATAGTAAAGTTGCCGTCTGCTGAATCTTTTTCTTTGATTATATAATTCCCCTCTACATCTGTGTTGAATCTGCCATCTACCTTTTTGCTAAATTCCGGAACAAGATCTTCAACCTCAGAAAAAAGAAATGTATCCGAATCTATATCATCCATATACTGAGGCAGTCCTTTGTCGGTTTTACGTTTTATTGATGGCAAACTCAAAGCCCACCCTAACCCAAAAACACCATTTCCGGTACCGGAATTATAAGATAAATTCAATGTAGGTGAAGTACCTCTGGCGGTAGAGAAAGGAAGAGGTAGGGAAAAAGAAGCGGTACCATTAACCGTATTCACATTAAACTTTTCATCAATTCCTTTAATTGCACCCCCGCCTTGGGGTAAAGTAATAGATGGTACTTCAATCGCATTAGATTTAGTTTTGCCACCATCAGTTTTAAGAAATTGAGATGATAAATTTTTGTTTTCTATTTCTTTATTCATTTTATCCCTCTTTTCATTTGACTGTATGTGTAACCAGACACTGTCCTTGGTTTCCTGATTCCTCATTTTCCAATGCATTAAACTTTTAAAATGTCATGTCATCTGCCCTAAAGCTTTTAACTTTGTATTCATCTGGATTATTCATTTATAATTTATCCTATCACTTGTTCACAAGCCAATACGCAATTAATATTATTATATGTAAAGCTTATTTTGCATTACATAATATTACCTATATTCCCATTAGTTATACAATTGCCGTTACCCAATTCCATTAGTTATATATTTTACAAACAAAGATGAAAATTTTTTTATAGGTATTCTTCTTTGAAATAGTTTCTTTAGAATTGACACACCGGAAATATTTCTCAAGCTTAAGTCAATGGTGTGATTGAAATATATATCCATATTTGAAATTTTCACCAAATACATTTAAATTTATCAGAGATATCTTATATGATGCAATTATAGTTTAAAAGAAAACTTAAAATTTAATATGAAGACACAAACAAAGGTTAAAGGCTGTCTAATTTTAGGGATTAGTAATCGTTGACTATGGATTTTCGTTGAAATATAATATATTTATATTTTAACGAAAGGGGATACAGTTTATGTCACAAATCACAAAAAGAGCTTTGGCGGCATCATTAAAGAAATTAATGAATACTATTCCCTTATCTAAAATCACAATTAATGATATTGTTAAAGATTGTGGCGTAAATCGGCGTACATTCTATTATCATTTTAAAGATATTTACGACCTTTTAGATTGGATTTTCAGAACAGAAGTTAATGCTTCAATGGAAAGTAATGCTACCCTTGATACATGGCAACAATGTTCTTTAAAAATCTTTAATTACTTAGATGAAAACAAAAAAATTATTTTCAATGTCTACAATTGCATAGACCGCGATAAATTAGAATCTCATTTACATAGTGAAATCTATAAGCTAGTTTTTAATGTGGTAGATAAAATCTCTGTAGCTATGACTACTTCGGAAGAAGAGAAAGAATTTATAGTAAATTACTATAAAGTTGCTTTAACAGGATTATTATTAGAATGGGTAAAAAACAAAATGACAGAAGATCCTAATCAAATTATCGAGAACCTTAATAAAATCGTTACTGGAGATGTTCATAAAACATTATTAAAATGCGAGTCAATGTAAATTATAAAAAAACAATGCAGCCAATTGGCTACATTGTTTTTTATTTATATTAATCCTTCAAGACTTGTATTTTGTAAAAGTTTTTTCACAAAGAATTCTCCTGGTACAGAATTTTCCCCATATAATGTTTTTATTGCTGCTGCTCCTACACGTATATCATATTTAGAAGGATATACTGACGGTATATTTCTATCTACATTAAGTAAATTATATACAGCCATCATTGCAGAACGAATAGAATATTCAACAGTAAACACACAGTCTTCAGGTATCTCTACAAACTGCCCTAAGAATGCAAAGTTTACACTTCCTTTAGGTACAACATCTGGACGATCACCTTTTACACGAGGCATAAACTGACTCGTAATATATGGCATCATACATGGTATAACATTTATTGTTTTAATTATTTCAGGTATATCATCTTCTAATCCCATATGATATAAAAGTTCCATTGCTAACTCTTCACCTGTACAGTCACACATTTTCTTTTTAACAAAATCTCCAACATTATCAGCAAAAAGTCCATATGCCCATAAAACTATTACATCTTTAGGTTGGTTTATAAAGTGTGGTTGTCTATTGCATGTTACACTTAAAAGCCAGCTTGAATCTTTAATAGTTATTATACCACCTGTAACAACTTTTCCTGAGTATGGATCTCTTCCAGTTAAATCCTTAAGTCGCTGTACAAATTTAGAATCTTTACATGTTATAGTAAATGACTCCCATTTACTTTTATCTATATCACCACAGAATACTTCTGGCTTACCAAAAGACGGATGTTTTTTAGCGATGGTTTTCCATAAACTCCAAGATCCGCCTTCTTCTTTATTTAAAGTAGGTGCTTTATCCATACTTCCAAGAGTTGAACTTTCTGTCATAGATCCTATTGTAACAAAAACTAAATCATCTTCTGTTGTATTAATTGTTTCTTCTTTTCCATTTCTCAATAATTTAATAGCTGTAACTGTTTTTTTATCTTCTTCTATTTTAATATCTAAATCTGTAACTTGTATATTTAGGTCAAATACTACATCCTTAGATTGTAGCCATTTTTTTAAAGGAAGTATAAAAGAGTCAAATTGATTATATTTACTAAACATAACCTTTTTCATAGAGTTCATTCCAGGAAGTACATGTATAAAACGGTCCATGTATCGTTTCATTTCTACGGCACTATGCCAAGTTTCAAATGCGAACATAGAACGCCAGAAACACCACATATTAGTTTCTAAGAAAGAAGAATCGAAGAACTGCTCAATAGTAGCTGTACCTAGTTCTTCTTCTGTTGCAAGGAAAAGTTTAGCTAATTGTTTTATATGTGAATCATTTAACCCTAGTGATGAAAAATCTGCTTTTTCTCCACATTTGTGAAGCAATCTACAGTTAGATTCATTAGGATCTTTCATATTTAATTCTCTAAATTCTTCTAAAACAGTTCTATTAGGTTCTTCTATTGAAGGTATCCTTCCGTATAAATCCCAAGTACATTCATAGTGTTCTTCCATCTCTCTTCCACCACGAATTATGTACCCATCTTTAACATTTCCACATCCATCCATAGCCCCACCAAGAATATTTGTTTCCTCTAGTATAGTTATGTTTTTGCCATCCATATGACCATCTCTAATCAGGTATGCAGCTGCTGCAAGAGATGCTATACCTCCTCCAACTAAATATGCTTTTTTCTTTTCAACCCCTTTTGGTTTCACTGTATTGATATTTTGAAAATTCCCCATAATACTTCCCCCTTTATTTTATATTTCTTTAATAATAAGGATAATACAGGTTTTAAAAAATACAAATAATCAATACCTACCAAGTGTGAAAAGTTGCAACATATCTTATCATTTGTGTAAATTTAATTTTAATCTATTTATATTTTTCTATAAATTATAATTAATATTAGTAAAGCTAAAATAAAAAAGAAGATGCAGCTAGGTTTATCATCTAGCTGCATCTTCTTTTTTATTTTAAACTCATTAACACCTTACTTCATAATCAGGGAAAATAGATGTCATATGACACATCTTATGAACAACAATATAATCTAATTTTTTTGTTAATCTTATTATATGTATAGGTTTTGGTTTATAATAAAAACTTGAAAATTAAACACTTCAGTTTCATTGAAGTCTACCATTAACTCATATTGACCTTCTTGAGAAACTAAATCAGTTATAATTAAATTCTCTTCAGGAATTGATGTACTCGTATATACATAATTTCCAGAAGAATTATCTTTTAACATCACTGTAATAGGACATTTGGTATCAGTCTCGATTTTTAAACACTGACCTTCTTTCAAATCAATATTAAAAGAGTTCTTTGCCCCTGCACTTATGCCACCCTTCACTAATTCATTTAAAAACTTAGTATAGTTTCCCCCTATTTTACCTGGTTCTTTTAAGTTTATTCCAACTTTTAATATTTTAGTTTCTTGGCGAACCTTATATACAACCTTTGATGAGGTCTTGTCAGAGTCTACATCTTGTATTGAGCATCCCGTTACCCCTAAAACTAAAGTTGCAATTATAATTGCTTTAGTTATTAATTTCATGTTAGTTCTAAATCCCCTTTTAATACAAATTTACAACTTTCTCTATTTGTTAAAAATATATCTATGTTTAAGTTTATTATAAATTAATTTACATTATTTTTCTATAACTATCTTAAATTAATTCATATACTTAATTTGTTTATTTGTGAATTTAAAATAGGTAGTCCAAGAACGGACTACCTACAAGTTAAGTTAAATATATTTGAAGTTTCATACCCTATCTTAATTATGTATAAAAAACTCATCTTCATCACTATAAGGTACAACCTTTTTACCTAATAGACTAATAATCGATCCAGTAATTTTACCGCCAATAAATGCAATAATTACAGTTGCTACAATTGCACCTAACTGAATCTTTATATTTCCAGTAATAAATACAGCCACAATTCCTCCTAAAATTCCAGGCATTCCGTGTAAATTATGAATACCACAAGTATCTGTTCCTTTAATAAACTTTTGAAATTTCGGAGCAATAATCGCATAACCAATAACACTCAACGCTCCTGCAGCAATACCGATTAACATGGCATATCCTGGAGTCGTCACATCACAAGTTGAACCAATCGCTACTCCTCCTGCAAGTGCAGCATTAGCAATATCTTCAATGTCAATTTTTCCTCTAATCAACCTCGTAAATATATAAGTAGCAATAGTTGCTCCACATAAAGCAAAGATTGTATTGATTGCCGTTAAAACTACTCTTTCAGGAGCTACAATGGCACTCGTAAATGATGGCCAGAATAACCATAAGATCATACTTCCAAGCAAACAAAACCTACTACTTGTAGCATCACTTTCACAAGATGGGTCATCTTTAAACTTAGAAAATGTATTTGCAACAACTCCTAATCCAAAGTATGCACCAAAAGCATGAATAGCAATTGACCCACCTGTATCTAGAAAACCTTTAAAAATTCCACTTTCAAGCAATACCCATTCATTAAATATGTACACAGGAATAAATAATAAACCCATAATTATATATTGATCCATTTTGAGCCTTCCAAGAGGTGCTCCAATCGCTATTAATAAACTTGCAGCAGCAAATTCTGCAAATAGTAACGTATCCACGCTAATTGTAGGTTTTGAAAATTCTTCTCCCCCAAAACTTGTAATCATCATATACATTGGAATTGCAATACTTACAACAAGAAAAGTAGCAGTAATTGAACTAAATCCATGTTTTCTTACAGTTACCATAAGAAAACCAAAACCTACCAAAAGCATAGCAAGAACATCAATTGATCTGTTATACTTAAGAGTCTCAAATATAGTTCCATATTGACTTTCCATTTGAGCAGTATTAATATGTTCCCCATTGATTTGACTCATTTGTGTAGCTACATTTTCATTTATAGCTGGAATTAAAATAATAGCCATAACTATAAATACTGCCAATAAAAATACAAGCAAATTTTTGTTTTCTTTTGGTTTAGAAACTGGTGTTGATGTACTCGTTTGTTTAGAAACTGCTGTTGACGTACTCATTTGTTTATATCCCCCTTATAGTTAGTAGTTTCTTCTTTTGCATTTGAAACCGTTTTCCAAGATTATGCAAATAGCTTCTCTCTCTATGTTTTTTCATCACGTTATGTTAAAATTTTAACTTTTCGTAACATACTCTAGACTTTGAAGTTATTTTAATAGCCCCATTTCATTATATTCCTTTTTATCTATATTTCAACTATTTTTATTAAATTTCTAAAATAATTTCCATATTTCTCTAATTTATAAGGTGAATATACATAACCTGAATGGGCTAATTAAAAATGCAATCTAGTAAGAAAACAAATATTTTTATGATATAATGTAAACTGATGAAATTATTATTAGTAGTTTTGATAATCAAAAAGGGGAGATAAAAATGGCAAGTTTTATGTGGATTAATTTACTTTTTATAGCAGTTCTTGGTGGATTAGGTGTATTAGGCGTGTACGTTATTATCTTATTCATTAAAGCATTAAAGATTTATATTAAAAACAATTCATAGTATTTACATATCGTGAATGTATAGTATTATCCTATTGAAAGTATAAAAAACACGGCTATCTGGCTGTGTTAAACAATAAAATAATAGTAGGATAAATTTAGGATAGAGATTTGTTATACTCTTAAACACTACTCAAAAATTTATATTCAGAAAAGTAAACAGTTGACTTGTGTTTTACGAGGGGGGATAAGAGTGTTTAATACTGCGGTTACAGGTACAGAGTTTGCTTTTGTTGTTACAGGAGTTTTAATTATAATATATGGACTTATAATATTAACAGGAAGAAAATTCATGATAAAGCGAGAGTATGATAGTATTTCTACAATTTTTATTATCACATTATTTAACGCCCTAAGATATTTTGAAGACGTCTTGTCAAACGGAAGGTCGCATAATATCGTATCTATATTATTTAACGACATAAGATATATTGAATGGGGAGAGGTATTATCCTTGTTATTTATTACTTTTATATTTATATTAGCTGTTATGATAAATATAGGAAGGTATACCTTAACCAACATTAATTCTCAAATGCTATTAGATACACTCACTGAGATTTTAAAAGAAAAAGGAATATCTTATGATGAAGCAGAGAATTCTGTGATTTTAAAGGATTTTGATAATAAGATAATATCCTATACACAATCTTTAAATTCAGTAGAAATTAATCTGAGAGATATTAGAAAAACTTCCTTTTATAAGGAGTTAAAGAAAGAATTAGGATGTAGAATTAAAAAAATTAAAGTGAGAGTTTTCCCAGTTACAGGCTTATTTTTAATAGGATTAGGAGTAATAACGATGGCAATACCACAATATTTGGGAAATATATTATGATGAAAAATAAACAATACTTATTGAGTAATCTTTATAAACTATGAAAGTTGTTCTAAATAAAAAAAGAGTGTTTTTAGTAAAAAACACTCTCTTTTTTGTGTGATTTCTATTGTTTACATATTTATTCTAATAAACTTCGCCTTTCCAACCTGAATAACAAAGCTATTACTTGGATTTTTCATTACAAAATTATTAAACTTTTCCCCATCTATCTTTACAGCATTTTGAGTAATAAGACGTCTAGCTTCACTATTACTCTTAGCAATTCCACACTTTACAATAACCCTTATTATGTCAACTTCATTATTTTCTGTAAAACAATCTGAAGATAAAACAAGTTCATCTATATCATCTGGAATGAGATTTTTTTGGAAAACAGTCTTAAAATGTTCTTGGGCAGTTTCTGCTTCCTCTATACCACAGTATAGTGTTGTAATTTCTTTTGCAAGACGCATTTTAACATCACGTGGATTTGTCTCTGGTTTTTCAAGTTCTAACTTAATTCTTTCTATTTCATCTGGGTGAATATCTGTTGCAAGTTCAAAGTACTTAATAATAAGATTATCTGGTATAGCCATTGTCTTTTGGTAAATTAAAACTGCATCTTCGTGTATACCAATATAATTACCCAAACTCTTGCTCATTTTTTCAATTCCATCTGTACCCTCAAGTAATGGCATAAACAGAGCTATTTGACTTTCTTGGTCATAATCCTTTTGTAGTGTACGCCCCATAAGAATATTGAAAGTTTGATCTGTACCACCCATTTCAATGTCTGCCTTTAACTCTACTGAATCATATGCTTGCATTAATGGGTAGAAAAATTCATGTAATCCTATAGGTTGATTGCTTTTGTATCTTTTCTCAAAATCATCTCTTTCTAGTATTCTTGCAACAGTAACTTTTCCAGCAAGGTTTAATACATCTTCAAAATTAAGTTTAGACAGCCATTCACTATTAAACCTAAGCTCTGTCTTATCTCTATCAAGTATTTTAAATATCTGTTTTTCATAAGTTCTAGCATTTTCAAGAACTTCTTCAGTTGTCAATTGTTTACGAGTTTTGCTTTTACCAGATGGGTCCCCAATCCTACCAGTAAAGTCACCAATTATTATTACAGCTTGGTGTCCTAAGTCTTGCATTTGCTTTATTTTACGAAGTACAACTGCATGACCAAGATGTATATCTGGTGCAGAAGGATCAAGTCCAAGCTTAACTATTAGAGGTTTTTGTGAATCTATGCTTTTTTGTAGCTTTTGCTTCAAATTTTCTTCACTTACAATCTGACTTACTCCCTTCATAATAATCTTAAACTGTTCTTCAACATTTTTCATTATTATCACCCTTTCTATTATAATTTCCAATTAAAAAAGCCCCCGCCATCTGCTATATGCAGAGGACGAGAGCATTGCTCACGTGTTACCACCTCAAATTTATTTACACATCACTGTGTAAACCTCATCAGGTACGATATACCTTAGCGATATAACGGTCGCACCCGGCAACAGCCTACTAAGATATAATCCTTTCGGTGCGCCACTCAGAGATGTATTTCAAAATCTGTTTTCTGCCCCTCTCATCAACCGGTAGCTTTCTGTTGAAAACTTATGATTTTTACTTCTTCTCATCACAGTTTTTTGATATATTTTTAATATTCTATCATTTCAGCAATAGTCTGTCAATATTTATGTTTG
The DNA here is from genome assembly GCF_058146105.1 of Sporacetigenium sp. TC11. NCBI lineage: Bacteria > Bacillati > Bacillota > Clostridia > Peptostreptococcales > Tepidibacteraceae > Sporacetigenium > Sporacetigenium sp. TC11. The sequence continues at coordinate 86,000 of NZ_JBYVNY010000007.1, forward strand.
TAATATTATCTCCATTTCTTAATTATAATACCTAAGTAACATCTAATTTTATAAAATCATAAAATATATAAAACATAAATGGAGGAATAACGGTGAAAAATTTGAATTATTTTAGTGGTAGAATTACAATGATTAAGGATTATTTAATAGATGAAGGTGCACAGGAAGCAGGATATTATAAATTAATATCTGTAATAAATAGATTTGGATTTATAGTAAACTTTATGGTATCACCAAACACTTACTTTGTAGACAATGCAATGATTTCAGTAGGAGATAGAATAACTGGATTTTTTGATGCAAATGCTCCTTTTCCCCTTGTTTTTAGACCACAATATAAAGCAATTGCCATAGTAAAAGATACACCATATGTAAATATAGTTATGTGTGATAGAGACTAAAAAGACAAGGATTTTTTTCCTTGTCTTCTTTATATTACTACTATTTTTATAAATCAATTCTTAACCTAATCATATCTATACATTCAATATCATTTTCTATAATCTTTTCTTTATAATGTATTTTAAAGAAATCTCTATCTACGCCAACTATACGAAATCCACATTTTTGATATAATGCTAATTGATATATACTCGAGTTTCCTGTTCCAACTTCTAAAATTTTAACTTTCTCTTTTCTGGCCATTTCTATTGCACTTAGTATTAATCTCTTACCAATACCCTTACCTTGGTATTCTTCCCTAACTGCGATATTTACAAGTTCTAAAGTTAAAGGTCTTGTCCTAATCATTACATAGGCTCCAACTATATCGTTATTAATGTAGGCAATATAACAATCTCCCCTACTTATATACTCATTAATTATTTCAATAGATGGGTCTGCCAAAAGAAGCAAATCATATGGGTATTCATCATTTTCTCTTAGTTTTTTTACTTCAATATCATACATCAATAATTCCTCCATGTTTCGTAATATTATGCAATAATATACTACTAATTTTATTATATCATTAAAACTAACTATTAAAATATTCCTATATCCTAAGGAAATACAAAATAAAACTTTGATAAAAATTATAAGGATTGAAAAATATATAAATTAATAATAGTATGTTTATATATAAAGATAACTAAGGGGGTAATTATTAATGAATATAGTTATTGCAAAAAATGGACAAGAAGTAATGCTAAGAGAAGCTACATGCGAAGATGCTAAAGATATTATAGATTTTTATAATATTGTAGGAGGTGAAACACCATACCTTTCATTTTGCGGTGGGGAATATAAAGTAAATGTAGATCAACAAGAAAATATGATAAAATCAACTAATTCTTCTGATAATAACACTATGATATTAGCGACAATAGACGATAAGATAATAGGTCTAGGTACAATATCATCAAATCAGAAAACAAAAGGAAAACATGTTGGGATATTAGGTATTGTAATCTCTGATAAATATTGTAATATAGGTCTTGGTAAGATAATTGTTGATTATTTAATTAATTGGTGTAAGTCTAATAATATAACTAAAAAGATATCTTTAGTAGTTAGTCAAGATAATCCAAGAGCTATTGCATTATATGAAAAATGTGGATTTGAACTAGAAGGAATACTTAAAAATGAGATATATTTAGATGGAAAGTTTTATAATTTATTAAGTATGGGCCTTATTTTAGGATAGAAGATGTATTATATTAAAGGAGCCCATATGGACTCCTTGTTTTTATATATGGTTTTGCCAAACCACAATTTCGTTAGTAGCACAGCTTATTATTACAGTCATTTCTTTTCCATTATCCAGCTTCACTTTAGCTTCTATTATTCTTTTAGAAGTTGTATTCGTCTCAATTTCTTTTATAGATGCTCCGTTATTTAAATTTTTTGATTGAATAAATTCAGCAACCTTAGTCTCTGCGTCATCTTTACTTAATGCTTCAGTTACTTCTGCTACATTTGATCTTTTACTAGCCATACTAAGTACCTCTCCAGTTTCAGCATCTACAAAGACAGAACTACTACCAATCGAAGTATTTGGTTGTGTCTTCCAAGAAACTACCCAAATTGACCTACCCTCATATGATGCATCATTCTTTGACTTATCAAAATAATTTGCTTGCATTGTATACTCATCTTTTATTTCAATATCAAATATGTTCTTAAGAGCATTTTTAGCTATATCAACAGCTTCATTCTCTTTAACTTTAGCTGATATATTAGTTTTATCAAAATAATCTTTATCACCATTTGATTCAGCACTCTCAGTCATAAGTACATCTTTTTTTACTATGTCACTATTTTGTGCCGCAAAAGACGCTCCTCCTATACTTCCTGCTACAAGTAAAGATGCTATTGCTGCACTCATAATTTTTTTACTTATCTTTAAACTGTTCATTTTAATTAACCTCCTCATAATATATATTTGGATTTGGCCATCTCCATCTACATTTTTAATTATATAAAACAGATATTTCATAAGTATGAATTACTTGTAAAGAAGTTGTAATTTCTATTAAAAACTCACCTCAAACTTCGTGCCTTTTCCTACTTCGCTACTTACACTTATTTCACCATTGTGAAGCTTAACAATTTCTGCACAAATTGCTAATCCTATACCTGCGCCTCCACTTTCCCTTGTTCTTGATTTATCCACCATAAAAAACGGATCAAATATTCTTTCAATATCTTTTTCAGATATACCAATGCCCTTATCTTCCACAACTATAACAGTTTTATCCTTTTGACTTTTCAAGGTTAAATTAACTTCACTACCTTCCTTAGAGGCTTTAATTGCATTGTCCAGTAAATTTGTCAGTAGTACTTTAAACAAATCTTTATCGACATAAGCTTTGCAATGCTGTAAATTAAGATTTAGTAAAATATTTTTACTGTCCAGTCTGTATTTAAGGATTTCTGCAGTTTCATTACATAATACAAAAAGGTCCTCTATTTTCATATTAAAATCCTGTTTATTTAGAAGTATCAAATCCATAAGTTTGAAAGAAAGAGCCTCAAGCCTCTTACCCTCATTATAAATATATCCTAATGATTCATAATAAATTTTTTCATTATATTTTGTAGACCTTAGAAAATCAGCATAGCCTATAATAGATGTTAGAGGAGTTTTTAATTCATGGGTAAAAGACTCAATGAAATGCTGTTTAATCTCTGCATTTTTTTCTAGTTCCCTTATCTTATCCTCTACTGCCTCTGCCATTTTGTTAAAGTTTTCTGCTAGCATACCCACCTCATCTTTAGATTCAATTCTCACTCTCTCAGAAAAATCGCCACCAGCAATAGTTTGAGTTGATTTTGTAAGAATACTTATAGGATAAGTAAAATATCGGGTAAGAACATACAAGGCAGATGCTAACAATAATGCTATTATTATATTTAGCTTTAAAAACAACCCGTATTGTCCAGTACGATCATTATAAACACTTGAAATATCTCTTATATAAGTGAATTTAAATGTCTGGTCACTAAGTTTTAGTCTTTTTGTTACAAATATAAAGCTTTGATCTTTAATATCTCGTATAATATAATTTCTAGTATTAGTCTTAGGATTATCTAATTCAACCCGGTTTCCATAATTACCATATTTAAAATTTGAGTAAATAGGATTGTTTCTTTCATCTAAAACTTCTATGTAAACACCTTTTTTATCAAAGTACTGTGTGTTCTCCTGAAATGTCATTCTTAGAAAGCTTCTTAACAAGTCCTGTGAATACTCAAAAGTATCACTTGCAATTTCGCTATTAGCTTCAATGCTTGTGTATAAAATAAGTTGCTCTGTGAGCCCTCTTTCTATTTCTTTTTTTAAATTCTGATTAAAAGTATACTGGATAAGAAATGGTGTGCTTATATTAAATACCAGCTCAAACAATATAAATGTGCAAATAAATATTTTATGCCACAACTTCATTATTTGCTCTCCAATCTATACCCAAACTTGTAAACAGTAGTAATTTTCTGAGCCCAATCTAACTTTTTTCTAAGCTTTTGTATATGAATATCTACCGTCCTTGTTTCCCCTAAATAATCATAACCCCATATAAGTTCTAAAATCTTTTCCCTTGTCAGTGCCTTGTTCCTGTTACGAACAAGTAATAATAGAAGCTCATACTCTTTAAGAGCCAAGTCTATAATTTTATCATTCTTTCTTACAATTCTCTCTTCTTCGTCTATTTCCAAGTCATCAAATATAATTAAGTTTTTATCGCTGCTATAACGCCTTAATATAACTTCTATTCGTGCAAGGAGTTCCATTGCCTCAAAAGGCTTAACTATATAATCTTCTCCTCCAATTTTAAGGCCTTTTACTTTATCTGCTAGTCCATTTTTGGCAGTTATAAAAATTACAGGGATATTTAGTGGACGAATTTTCTCCATAAGCTCAAATCCATCCATATCAGGGAGCATTACATCTAAAAGAATAAGATCAAAGAACTGCTCTTCTAATATTTGAAGTGCTTCATTACTTCTATATACTTGTTTGCTCTCATACCCTGCTACCTCTAAGTTTAAATATATTAAATTTGAAATTGACTTATCATCTTCCACAACTAATATCCTTTTCATGTGTTCCTCCTGTTAGTGTACTACCCTTAGTTTAATGATAAAGTATTCAATAGTTATCGCTAAGTTGTAAATAAGTTGTAAAGTTTTTATACCCTTTTAATTCTAACATCAATTTCAAATACATACTAAAAAATCTACTACAAATAGAATTGGCTATGTTTTAAAATAGTGTTGAAATCATATAAATTTTTTAAGGGAAGCCATTATGACTCCCCTTAATTCACCTTTATTGAATTTTATCAAAACGTTAATCATTTTCTGGTTTTGTATCTAGAAGTTTTTTTAATAGTTTTTGAAGCACGTCCACAATAGCGGTGATGATACTTGTTGCTAAAATACCCATTAGACTTAATGATATAGGACCTGCTGGGTCATCTCCTGTGATTTTAGAAAGTACCTTTAAGTATACTATCCCTAACACGATGAAGAAAATGGTTGTTAAAGCAGATTTCTTTATAACCTTCAAAGATTTAAGTGATAACTCGGAGAAAGCATTGTTCCTTTCGATATAGGTTAATAGTTTAAATACTTGATACAATGCAACAGAAAACGCAATACAGCATCCATACACAAATCCTAAAATGGGATATAGCGAGTAGTCCCCTGGATGTACTTTTGCATCTCTAATGGCTATCTCAGGCAACCAATAGATACACAAAGTAAGCATCGCAATTCCAATCATAAAAATAATTACCTTTAAGAAAGTGGTTGAACCTTGTTTAACATTCATTTAAAGCACCTCACTGATTTAATGATAAAATGATTTTAACACACGATTTATCGTTTTACAATAAATTTATGTCGTTTTTAATTATATTATTATTATATCCTTTTACTTATGACAAAAATAAAAAAACATTTCTCATTACAAAGAAATGTTCTTATTTTAAAATGTTAAATTTACAACTTGTCAACAAAACTTCCAATAGTTTAATAAAGTAAATCAACAACAAAAGATAACAGAACCTACTTAAAATAAATAATATCCTACAATTGTGTAATAAATTATAGTTTATCTATATTCCAATTATAATATTAATTTCAAGATAATGTACATACTTATGCAAATATTGGCTCTCTTTCTCTAAAGTCTACTGTTTTTGTATAAGCATGCGCTACATTACATTGAACCATAAAATTCTTTACTTTTACTGCTTCTTTATCATTTTCAAATAGTTCAAGCCATTTGAACCAGTACATATAATTACATCAATATATATTATAACTAAACAACTATATATAAATATCTGAAAACTCAATTTCTACAGCCTGTATTATTCTATCGTTATGTAGAAGTGACATATTATTAGAATTTTTTTCACTTCTTAATTTCTTTGCGTTAAATGCAACAGTAAATATACTTCCATTTCCCTCTTCACTATCTACGGTTATTTTTCCACCCATTGCATTAACCAAACTTTTTACAAGGGACAAGCCTATACCAGTACCTTCTGCTTGTCTGGATAAAGTGCTGTCTACCTGGCCAAAACGTTCAAATATTAGATCTTGTTTTTCTTTAGGTATACCTATTCCTTCATCTCTCACCGTTATAACTGCTTTTTTATTTTTGCAAGAGATGTTCACATAAATAGATTTATCTTTAGGTGTAAACTTAATAGCATTTGATAAAAGATTTAAAAGTATACGCTCGTACTTCTCCTCATCAATAGCTATCTCCAAATCTTCAATATCAGATGAAAAATTAAGTACTACCCCCTTCTCCTTTGCAAACACATCAACTGACTTAACAATTGATTGAGATATGAAAACAATATCTACATTACTCTTTTGTATTTTAAAATGTTCTGTGTTAATTCTAGTTATATCAAGTAAGTTATTTACAAGCCTTAGTTGTCTGAAGGAATTTAACTTGATACTTCTTAAATAATTTTTTACCTTATCACCTAATTCATGTCCATATATCTTTTCTATAACCTGAAGAGCAGCATAAATAACATTTATCGGAGTCTTAAATTCATGTGTCATCAGTATAAGAAATTCGTCTTTCATTTTTATTGATTTTTCAAGTTCAAGGTTCTTTTTCTTAAGCTCATCCTGTGCTCTCTTTAATGAAAGATGGGTTCTTACTCTAGAAATTAATTCTTTTCTATTAAAAGGTTTTGTAACATAATCTACAGCACCTAAATCAAAGGCTTTTACAACATCATTTTTCTCATCTTTTACAGTTAAAAATATTACAGGTATATCTTTGTATTTATAATTCTTTTTAAGAGTATCACATACTTCATAACCGTCAATCTCGGGCATATCAACATCTAACAAGATAAGATCAGGCATATTCCCTTCAAGAAATTTATAAGCCTCCTTAGCACTCATGGCTATCCCTAGTTCGTAGCCGTACTCAGCCATAATTGTAGCAACCACCTGAATATTATTAGGATTATCATCAACTACTAAAATCATTTCCCTGTTAATATTACGCATGCTGTTCTTCCCCCAAAATCATCTTCTTAATTTGCTCCAGCTTTGATTTTATATTTATTATGTTATAACTCTCAACAAATCTCATAAGTTCTTCCCCTTCTAATGATATGCAATATAAATTATGCTCATGGCCAAACGAAATTAACATAGTAGCTAGATTTTTAACATTGCCTATTATTATTGAACTTTCTAATTCTTCAAGGACAGGTAGCACTTTATTTCTTAAATCTTCAAGCAAATGTATATCTATTGTTGTAGATTCCCATTGATTATTAGAAGAAACATAAATTTCTTTTGGTACTTTATTTTCAATATACTTAGATATTTTCTTAAGTAGTTGTTCACCATTGACAGGCTTCATTAAATATTCATCAAACTTACTACCTTTTGGTATATCCTGTGTAGTTGAAGAACTTAAGGCTATAATTGGAGTACTACTAAACTTTGGATCTTCTTTTAGTCTAGTTGAAGCTTTAAAACCGTCCATTACCGGCATAATCAAATCCATAATTATTAAGTCAGGATTTTCTAACTCACATATCTTTAGTGCATCATATCCATTTTCAGCAGTTATAACATTAATTCCAACACTTGACAACAATTCCTTTAATAAGAATCTATTAGTTTCTATATCATCTACAACAAGAACCTTTTCATCAGAAAAGTCGTATTTCTCAAAGTAATGCATACTATTGTCTTCTGGCAGAGCTTCAGTTGCAGCTATCTGTACATTATAAAAATCCACATGAAAAATACTACCTTCTCCAACTGTACTCTCAACAACTATTTTTCCATGCATCATTTCAGCAAGCTTCTTAGTGATAGATAGCCCTAAGCCAGTACCACCAAATTTTTTGATACTTTGCCCCGATACCTGTTTAAATGCTTCAAATATATCTTCTCTTTCACTTTTAGGAATACCAATCCCACTATCTTCAACTGAAATTCGAAGGTCTAAACTACTGGAATCCTTATATGCAGTATTAGCTCTTAATGATACCTTAACATAACCTTTTTCAGTAAACTTTACAGCATTTCCTACTAAATTTAATAGTATTTGTCTAATTCTTACTTCATCAAGTAGAACATTATCAGAGAAATCTTCTTGAATATCTAATATAAACTCTATATTTTTACTCTCAAATTTTTGCCTAAATATATTTTCAATTTCTTTGAAAATATTATTAATCTTTATAGGTCTGTAATGTAGATCAATCTTCCCTGCCTCTATCTTTGAAAGATCGAGAATATCGTTAATTATAATAAGTAGACTGTTTCCTGCAACATTTATAGTTTCAATATAACTTTTATGCTTCTCATCTTTAAGCGTACTTTTTAGAAGTTCACTAAATCCTATTATTGCATTTAATGGAGTTCTAATTTCATGACTCATATTTGCTAGAAACTCACTTTTTGCTTCATTAGCCTTATCAGCTTCTATTTTTGCATATTTTAGTTCATTATTTGTTTTTTCTAATTCCATAGTTCTTTCTTTAACCTTTTCTTCAAGGTTATCTATATGTATGTTTAATTCTTCTGCCATGTTATTAAATGCATGAGATAACTTTCCAATCTCATCATTTTTGAAAATTTTGGCCCTTTGTGATAAATCTCCCTTTGAAAATCTTTCTGTTACCTTTATCAGATCCTTAACAGGCTTTAAGATAATATCTGTACTTTTAATATAAATGATAATTGATACTAAAAGTGCTATTATGGATAACAATATAGATGTTTGAATATTTTTATTTATTGGTGCCGTAAACAAACTTTCAGGAATAGATGTTATAACTATCCAGTCTAAACCTTCACTCTTATACTCAGAAAACTTAATATGACTTTTATCATTTCCTTCATCCATTATAAAACTATTGTCAGAAGTTTTCTTGTAACTTTCATAGGCTTTGACAATGGATTCATTTCCAGTTTCACTAATTAAAATTCTTTTAATCTTGCCATCTGAAAGAGTTATAAAATTAGGTTTTTCAAGGGAATTAGCTACCAGTTCTCCTGTGTCTTTTTCAATAATATAGGCAGTCCCATTATCTTGTATAATATCTTTTAACTGTGTATTTAGCCTTCTAAGAGTAATATGTGTACCTAATACCCCTTGTAGCCTATCTTCTTCATTGTATATAGGATAGGCTGCAGAAAGTGCAAAATCATCCTTAACAAAATGCTTATATAGTGGAGAAAATACTGGTGCATTTTTTTCTTTTGCAACTTTATACCAATCCCTTGTACGAGGGTCAAATGCTCCAAAATCTTCTACAAATTTTCCTTCACTTAAGTCTTCATTTGTAGAGTAATAATAAGAGTGTCCACTTGTCTCTTTATTACTTCTATATATTTCTATTTCGTTATTTTTGTTTCTACGAGCTCCATAATATTCCCCATTTTCTAAACCATAGCTAAAACTGTAAATCTCCTCACCGCTTGATTTGATTACTCCAGCAAAAAAAGCATCTCTTTTTTTCTTATCATTAATATCTAAAATTCCATTTTCAATTAAATTATGATTCATTTCATTTGTGTATAACGGCACACTAACAAGTACTTCAATTTCATGGAGTATGTTTTTGCTAAGATCATTTTCCAACTTATTAATAATATTATCTGAAGATTCCTTCCAATTAGAAAATATAATATACCCTATTGTAATAAGGGTACTTACCATAAGAACTATAAATGACACACTAATAATAACTCTAATAGAGCTTTGTTTTTTGATCATATATCTATACTCCTTATTTCCTACTATTTTTCTATTGAATACAATATATCATAATTTTTCTAATTATTCTACAAATTGAATTAATATAACATCCATACGCCACAATTTTCGCTTGACAAAAATCGCCAAAATAAACAAATAGGATGGATTACTCAATTTTTCAGGTAATCCATCCTATTTATTTACTTCCAAATACAAACTCTATATCTTTTGTAATATCGAAATCTATTAAATTTTCATCAGCCATTTCATATAGTATTTTCATAGATTGTTCATGTGATAGAGCCTCTCTATAAGGTCTATCCTCTGTTAGAGCTTGGTATATATCTAAACATGCCATTAAACGGGAATTAAAGTCAAGTTTATCTCCTGTAATCCCATTGGGATAACCTGTCCCATTTAATTTTTCATGGTGGTTTGAAGCCCACTCGATAATATCCTTAAATCCATCTAAAGGCTCTAAACATGTTCTTGTATAGTTACTATGAGTTTTTATAATATCAAATTCTTCTTTGCTTAGCTTTCCTGGTTTATCTAAAATACTATTTGGAATAGCTAATTTCCCTATATCGTGTAGATTTGCTGTAACAATGAGTTTTAGTGTTTCTTCTTCACTTTTATTATAATAGTTAGCCATTTGTGATACCATATTAGATAGTCCAAACGAATGCATAGCAGTAAATTTAGACTTACAATCTATAATCTTAGAAAGAATCTTTGTAATATTCCTAATATCTTTATAACTTAATTTTTTTGTAAGGGTTGGAAGGTTACTCATTAATGCATTATCTATAAATTCATCTATTAAGTCTAATTTAAAGTTATTTTTCTTATTTGAACTATAAAAAGCATTTAAAATTCTAGTAGAATATAACTGATTTTCTACTTCTCTTAGATATTGCAAAAGTTTCTCTTCTTTTTCCTCGTAATTTTCTTTTAAATTAAATATAATATCTATATTGTCTGCAAAGCTTATTATTTGAGCCATAATCGGTATATCATCACCTTTAATAGCGAAGAAACCGCTTCCATCAAAACGTTCATGATGGTATTTTATTGTATTTGTAACATCAGTAAAAAAAGGAAAATCTGATACATTTCTCTCACCAATATTACAGTGCTCTCTAACGCTCTCTAATGACATTAGCTTATTAAGATAATCCCCTTGCAAACTACTATGTAATACTTTTTCACTTGCACCATTATCATGTAAAATAGATAGGGCTACGATATCATAACATTCCTCAGGACTTAGTCCCATTTCTCTAGCCATATTAAGAGAAATATAAGCTACACGTTTTGAATGGTTTGAAGTAACTCCTAAAACATCTATCTCAACAAAGTCTATTGCATTAGATACTGCCAACAAAAGGTCGTTTAGATTTAATGTCATTATACTCTCTCCTTAAGAAAAACCTTTTTCTTCTTATATAATCTTATATCAAACCATCATATATATCAATAATATTTTTCTCACCATTTTGAAACTTTGTATGCAACATTATTGATTTTTAATTATAATATTAGTAATATATATAACTAAAAATTAGGGGGATTATATGAAGAATAAAGTATTAAAAATATTAGTTGCAGTATCAATTATATTTTTAGCTGGATACTTAATAAGTTCCAATGGAGAAATCTATGGGAATAATAGAGAATCTATAGTTAAATCCATTAAAAGCAATTCAATTATAAAAGATAAGAATGATTTTGCAATTGCAGATATTGTAGATGCTGATGAAAATACAAGGATAGTTGGATTCTTCTCTAGTGGTGGAACTGGAGTGGTTGCATTCATTAAAAATAAAAATAATAATTATGAAATGAAGCGAATATATATTCACGAAAACACAATGACTGCTTATTTTCATATAATAAATAGTGATCCTGATGATATGAAATTCGTTGTCGTATCCAATGGCGATGGTTTAGATAAAATTATAGTTAAAACAAATGGTAAGTATACGGAATCTAGGGACAATCTTATAAATAAATTATCAGTATCTGTATTTGATTATAGTTTGCCAGCAAATGAGTCCCTATCTTCAGCTTCTATACCTATAGAAGCTAGATTCTTAGATGTTAACGGAAATCCATTTAATTTTAAATAACTAAACACAAAAGCGAGTAAATTTCTTACTCGCTTTTTTCTTTATTATAATTAACTTCAATATACTTGTCTCCCCAAATTCTAAACTGCTCTAATACTGGACTAAAGGCCTCTCCTAAATCGCTTAGCGAATATTCCACCTTTGGTGGAATTTCTGGATAAACACATCTATTAATCATACCATAATCTTCTAGACTTCTTAATTGCTTTGTTAGTGTAGCCTGAGTAATATCACCTAGTCTTCTTTGAAGTTCTCCATAACGTAATGGCCCATAACTTAAGTGAAGTATAATTAATATTGACCATTTTCCAGAAAATACTTTTTGTGCTGTAAAATATGGACATTTTCCAAAAATACTATTATTATTCTCCATAATATTCCTTTCACAGTATCTTTTAGGATACTTACCTCACTAAATAATCGTACTTGTGGTTTTATTTGTACATGATATTATTACTGTGTAGTAAATTTTATCATATATATACGAGAGGGGCAATAATTATGAAAAAGGCATTAGAATTTTTACAAGAATGTGGTGTTTTCTATTTAGCGACTACTGAAGGAGACCAACCAAGAGTTAGACCATTTGGGGCTGTATTTGAATATGAAGAAAAGTTATACATTGTAACAAGCAATAAAAAAGAAAGTTTTAAACAAATGCTAGAAAATCCAAAAGTTGAAATTTCTGGTATGAATAAAAATGGACAATGGATTCGCGTTACTGGAGAGGTTGCAAATGATGACAGACGTGAAGTAAAAGAACTTGGACTTGATGCTGTTCCATCTTTAAAGTCTATGTATAGCGTTGATGATGGAATATTTGCAGTTTTATACTTTACTAAAGGAACAGCTACTATTTCTTCATTTACTGCTGAACCTGAAACATTCTCACTGTAATTTATGTAAAATAAACCATTCCAAGATAGCTCGAATCCATCTTTTGGAGCCAATAAGAAAAGAGTTGTCATATGACAACTCTTTTATTATTTTTAATGTATTTTAATATAGTGTTGAAGTTAAATCTAATTAATTAATCTATTTAAGAATTTCATTTATTTTATAAATTCTTTTTTGCTCTGGTTTATAAGATGTGTCTTGAATATTATCTAAGAATTCACTCTCATATATAATGTAAAAACTAAACAAAGCATAAAAATATTTTTAAAAATAGCTATGTTAGATGAAATTGTTGATATGAATATATTTAAACATGAATTTTAAAAAGAATTTGTTCAAATAATAGCAGTATTAGAATATTACATAAGAGAGGATGGCCATTTTGATAAAAAAATATAAATACTTATTTATTGCTATATTGTTATTACTATTAACTTCTCTAACTATATCTAGATCTAACAATGCTATAACTGTATTTAATGCACCACAACTTGAATATGAGAATTTTATTGAAAGATTTATAGTACAAATAAATGAATCTCAAAATAAAAATCCAGTAAGCAGAGCAGTTTATGAATCTAAAGGAGAAAGATATATCTATACTGCATTATCTGAAATAGAAACTATACTAGGTAGTTATTCTTATACTGATGATACAGTACCTAAAGAATATATTAATACACATAAACAAATGGTTGAGTTTATAACTACATATAGAGAAGGTATCACCCTAGCACGAGAAGGAATGCTACTGCTAGATATGAATGAATTTGAAGAAGGTTTATCCAGAATTGCAGCTGCTGATAAATTACTAGTTAGAACACAAGAGGATTTTATTCTAAAAAAAGGTTCTTTAAAAGACTAGATATCTAGTCTTTTATTTTGTATCAACAACATTATATAACATAGACTTAAAAATAATAAGGCTATGTTTTAATATAGTGTTGAAATAAGTATATATAAAAAAAAGAGGAGAATTAATTCTCCTCTTTTTGGTTCATAGTATATAAAAACTGTTCATTATTTTAATCTTTGTTATCTTTGATAATTTTCTCATGGTTAATATAAGCATTAATAAAAGGCTATGTTAAACAATTTGGTTGTTAACATAAATAATTAAAGCAATAGAAGGATACAGGCTGGATATTAATCCAGACCGTATCCTTCTTCTTTTTATTCGTATTATTTATAAACTATGAATATTTACACGTATCTTAACTAGTTTTTTTAGACCAAGCAACAAGCCTATCCCATAAATCTGGTATGCATAAACCGAGTACTAAATCAAATACAATTAGCCATAAGATATAAATAGGTAAAACTAACAATCTGTGTTTATTACCTCTTATAAAATTCGAACATTTATCTCTTAATACATTCATACACAAACCTCCTATATAATAATATATTGTGATGATAATTAAAAGTTCACTCTATGAAATACTGTAATATTCAAAAACTTATGTTTTAAGCATCAACTATAATAGTATCAATTATTCTTTCGTTCTCAGTATTATACTACTGTGTATCACATAAAAATTGCGAATTATTTTTTGTCTTTCTCATCATCAAAAGCCTCTTCGGGCATAAATCCCAATAAAAGAAATAGTAAGAAAATAACTATTCCATTCAAAAATGTACTATTTCCAAAGCCTATAGAAAATATCAGTAAAATAATATCTATAATAACTATAGTTTTGCTATGTTTTTTACAATAGATTTAATAAATCCTTCATAAAATCCCCCTTTTTTATATTGATTTGATTAAATTATATTTAGTTTATTAGGTAGTTATAATTAATTAAACAAAGTATATAGTTTTATACCATTGTGTAAGATATAAATATTATGAAGCAATTCTAATTAACATTATGTTCACTTGCATTTATAACATCTTTTATAAATTTACTACTCTCTTCTGCAATCATGTCATATTCAATATCGTGAATATAATGCCCCTTATTGAGTTTTATATATTTATTTGAACTCGTAGTTTTTATATATGATATTTGAGTATTTATCCATTTATCTCTATTCCAACCAGTTCCATCACCGTTAGAAATGAAAAATAACATTGGAATATTGGGTATACCATCATTTTTTACTTTTTCTGCACTAATCTTAATCTCATCTACTTCCGAGAACATTGGTTTAGTTAGTGTACGTCTATAAAAAATAGCCCTATAAAGATTTTTTTCTTCCTCTGACAACGTACCATATTTAATTGAAGCAGAGCTATCAACAATTGTTGGAAAAAATCTTGTAATACCAATATTAGAACCAAATGCACTAGCATTTAACATAAAACGATTGATTTGATAATTTTCATATGCTTGTGGTACTGCCATGTCAAGTCCTATAATTCCTTTAACCTCATTAGGATATTGTTGTGCCCAATACAACGCTTCTATTCCAGACATTGAGTGAGGAAATAAGATGTATGGTCCTTTTGCTCCTGCCTTAGATAATACTTCTCTGGTTTCTTCTAATATTGTATCAATATCTCTATCAACATCAGCAATTTCGCTAAAGCCATATCCTGATTTTTCTACAACAGTTATTCTGTATTCATCACTTAATAAAGAGTATAGACTTTTAAAATCTAAAACTGGAGAGCAAGTGCCTCCTCCTGACATAAATACCAATGTCTCATTACCATATCCTTGGTATATACATGCATTTTGTGTCCATTTACCTCAACCATTTTACCACTATGAATAAATATACTATTTTCTTTTGACAATTGTATTTTATGATTAATAAAGCTAGTTCCAATAGTAAATATTAATAATCCTACTATCACCCCTATAATAATTCCTATATTTTTCATCCCTTTTTTCATACTTCCCCCTAACAAAAGCTATTGTAACTTCTATGTTTGTTATAATACACTTTATATAAATAATACGTACTAACCTTCGCTTTCACCAATTAAATTTAAAAATTCTTTAATTTCGTCATTATGCTTTTTAATGTTTTTGTTTATAGGAATATCATTTTCTTTTATTATTCTATGTATGTCTTTTTTGCTATTATCCAACAATTCCTCTCTGCTTCTTAAACCAGCATCTTGAACATCAATAGTAAATATATCAAAGTTTAAAAGATATTGAAGGTTATAGTCACCGCCTTTTGTTCTATGATAATTTATTTCAACAGACCTTACTTTATCCCAAGAGTACTTTCTTTCTTCAAATAAAGTCCTAATATCTCTTACATAAAGTCCATCTATATCTGCCCTACAGTAGCTAAAAAATGAAATTAAAATCATAGAGAAAAAAACTACAGATGCTATCAAATTTGATTTAATATCTTTATCATATTTGGGCATTGGCTTCCCGTAATTTTCAGACACTTTTAGCTGCTTAAATTTGTAGTATGAAAATATAAATATTGTAGTTATAAATGCAGCTCCACCTAAAACCTCCATAAGTGTTACCAAAAATGAAGAAGTCATTAAGAGTAAAGTTTTCGAATCACAAAACAAATCCCATCGTATTTTGGCCGTAATATTTCTATTTACATAAAAATAAACAAAAAACGAAATTATAAAGAATATACCGAAAATTATATCTTGTTTTTCGTTATTTTTGCGTGAATTCTCATTAACATATTTTTCTTTTCTTCCCATAAAAACTCCAATCTCATATCATAATAAATTTCACAATATTATATAACTACGTATTAAACTATAGTTTGATTATATAATAAATATAAAAATTTCAACACTGGTTTAAAACATAGCCAATAATAAAAGTACCTACTTAATGTAGATACTTAATATTAGGATTATATTATATTCTTATAAATAAGTTATTGTTATTGTATATGAATTAAATTGGTAATAGAATTTTCATCTTTCTTTTCAACTTTAAATTTATCATTTGACCTAGGTATAATTGTTACAGTATTGTCTTTATACTCTGATTTCTCACAATTCAAATCCATTCCTAGTCTATCTACATAACCGTATAGGTAACAAACTGGTTTTTTATCTTTCATAAATACCATTTGCACCATATCATCACTTTCTGTTTCTGTAATGGCTTTCCACTTATATCCTACAGACTTGTATATTGTTTCTCTAGGAGTATTTGTCTCAAATACATAGGCCTTATCCCACTTAAATGGAGTTAATTCTGACAAACTAACTTCTTTAGTTTTATTATCTAAAAGTGAAACGTTAACCATTAACCTCCCGAAGTTATCAATATCTGAGTATTTCTCAATTTTAGTTATTTTACTAGATTTGTCCACTACATTCCACTTATCATTATTCTTTTTAAGCTTAAAATTTATTTTAGAAATAGCTTCTCCACGTGCCCCAGGTTGAGTAACTATTACAGTTTCACCAGATTTATTTTTGTAATCATGTTGAGAAATTTGCTTATGAGTATGCCCTGCAACTATTGCATCAATCCCTTCAACTTCTTGAGCTAACTCCTGTATTCTATTCCCTGGATTCTTTGGTTTTTTGGGTTCTTCTCCTGAATGTACAACGGCTATTATAACGTCAGGTTTATCTTTTTCCATTATATTTACCCACTTTTTAGCATCTTTTACTAAGTCATTCATATATAGCTTCTCATCATATCCATACTGATCTTTTAGATCTCTAGATTTAGCTTCTATTTTTTCACCATTTTCTGTTATATGGTATTTCTCTCCAACTTCCTTTATAGTAAGGCCTAAAATACCTAGTTTAACAGTACCTTCAGAAGTTTTAATATCTTTTATTATGTAAGGTTTTACATAGTTATAGCCGTTTTTTTCGTATGTATTTGCCGATAGTACCTCTATTCCTTGTTTTTGAAAATCAGATATAATACTATCTAAGTAAAATTTGTCATTAGTTATAAATTCGTGATTTCCAAGGACTACAGCATTATACCCTACTTCTTTCATCTCTTTTGCAATAGGAGCTTCTATATACTTTTTATCATTATTTTTAAAAGCTTCTTGCCTCTTTTCAGAATACTTTTGCATATCTCCTGATGATTCATAATCAACATCAAAGAAATCCCCTGCATCTACTAATGTTAAATTCTCATCTTTTTTGTACTCATCTTTTACATAGGAGGATAACTCATATGGTATTACCCCATGTAAATCACTGGTGGCTAATACATTGATTTCAGATTCCTTTTCATTTAAAGTTAGTATATTAGATGCTTCCTTTGTACATCCAATTAAAGATAATGTAAGTAAAAATGCTATTCCCAATATTATTTTATTTTTCATAAAATCCCCCTTGTTATATACCATTTTTTGTAAATTATGTATCTTAATACTTATTATATAGTATTGAGATACATAATTAAAGAATTGGTTTTCTCCTCTTTTTCATATCAATATTAAGAGTTAAACTGCACATTACACAATCTAAACCCATATATTATCCCCTAAATAAGAATAAAACAAAGGAGCCCTTAGGGGCTCCTTACTAAACAATAATATAATACTTAGAATTCTTCACTATCAAATAACATTTTGCCATCAAAGTATTTATCTTTTTCATTTTTTAAGTTAAATTGACCAATAAGTTCTTGTAACATATAAGCTTGGCTTGATAACTCTTCACTTGCAGCAGCACTTTCTTCAGAAGTTGCTGAGTTTGCCTGTACAACTGCAGATATTTGTTCAACGCCAATATTTACTTGATTGATATGTTCAGCTTGTTCATTAGTTGTATCTGCAATTTCTTGTATAACTTGTGCTGACTTTTGTGTACTAGAAACAATTTCTTCAAGAGACTTTGCAGTTTCTGAAACAATTATTGTTCCGTTTTCTATTGCCTTAAGTGCTTTTTCAATTAAATCAGATGTATCTTGTGCGCTTTGTGCAGATTTTGCAGCAAGATTTCTAACTTCATCAGCAACAACAGCAAATCCTTTACCAGCTTCTCCAGCACGAGCTGCTTCTATAGCTGCATTAAGTGCTAAAATATTTGTTTGGAATGCTATATCATCAATATTTTTTATTATATTTCCAATTTTATTTGATGCATTGCTAATTTCATCCATTGCAGAAATCATTTCTTTCATTTGTTCTTTTCCTTTATCTGTGGCAGTCATTGACTTTTCAGATATTGCCCTTGCTCTTACTGAATTTTGGGCAGTTTGTCTTATTTGTGATGAAACTTCATTTATAGTTGCTGAAAGTTCTTGAATTGAACTTGCTTGTTCTGTAGTCCCTTGAGAAAGTATTTGTGCACCTTCTGACACTTGACTTGAACCAATTGCAACTTGTTCTCCTGCAACATTTATTTGTGTTAAAGTATCATTTAAACTATCAATAATTTTATTTACAGCTATTAACATAGGTTCAAAGTCATTTACAAATAAATCACTTAACTTTTCATCATCTACATTAATATCTAAGTTACCATTACTAATTTCAGTTAATATATATGACAATGCAGTTATCATTTCTCTAAAATCGGTAACAATTTTACCTGTAGCATCTGCAACTAACCCTATTTCATCATCTTGATTTATAACTATAGTTTCTGAATTTAAATCACCTTCAGCTAGCTTTTTCAATCTTTCGCTACATTCTTTTAATGGATTTCCTATTTTATTAGCAAGTTTTATTGCCACAATAAATGCCATTATAGTAAATACTATAGTTAATATAATTGTAATAATTATTGAAGTATACATATCCCCAAGGAAGTCATTTTTATCTACCATTACACCAAGACCCCACCCATCAGTATCTTGTACTGGAGCATATCCTAAAAGCCAATTTTCCTTGCCGTACTTTATATCAGTATATCCTATTTCACCTGATATAAGTTTTTTGTCTGCTTCTGCAAAAGGTTTTAAGCTTGGATCTGTTTCTGCTTCTTTTATAGTATTTTCTACGCCGACAAGGCTAATATCTTCGTCTGCAATTGTTGTTCCTTCACTGTCTACAAGATAAGCATCACCATTTTCACCTATATTTATATCCTTAACCATATCATTAAAAAAGTTTTTATCTACATCAAAACTTATAACTCCTACTATTTTTCCTCCTTGTATTCCGCCTTCCCAAAGAGGTGCTGAAATTACAATTGTAAGTTCCCCTGTAGTTCTACTAATAATAGGTGGGCTTACATATGCTTTTCCTGTCATAGAAATTTTAAAATACTCTCTATCAGAGTAGTTATCTCCACTGAAGATATCCCTACCCTTTGTATCCTTAATCTGACCCTCAACCAAGCCATATAATTTTTCTTGTCCAGTTATAACTCTTTGTTTTTCTTCTAAACTTACCTTAGGATCTGAGAGAATTGGCATAATACCTGTTTGGACTGCTACGGTTTTAAGATTTATGATTTTTTGAGAAACATTTTTAGATGCTTGCTCAGTAGTCTCTACAACTGTATTTGATAAAATAGCATTAGAACTCTTATAATTTAAATAACTTGTAATTGCACCTAATAATAAACTACTCACTACTGCAAAACAAACAATTATAAATGCAAGTTTTGTTTTTACGCTTTTACTTTTGAATGTACTCTTCTGTCTTAATTTTAAATTCATTCTAACTTTATCTCCTTATGTTTTGATTTGCGTTTTTGACTTATTTTTATAAGCCTATTTTTTGAACATTTTTACCACCTCCAATTATTTATCGGATAAATCTTTATATCCTTTAGTTATTTATGGTATTTGTGGTAAAATGTACATGCATGTTTTATTCACAGTTAAAGGGGGACACACTTTATGGCAAAATTTGAATCTCTTCGCCATAGCACAATAAAAATTTTTACTTTGCTGTTTATTATCCTAATTTTTTCAATATATTTATTATTAAACACAATTATGATGAACAGCATTAACGAATTAGAAAGGAAAAATGTAGATGAAAATATAGATAGAGTTAAGAATTCCATTGACCTTGAGACATCTACTTTATCTTCTATTGCAAAAGATTGGGGAGCGTGGGACGATACCTACGAATTCATCGAGGATAAAAATGAGGAATATATAGTTGATAATTTAAATAAAGACGGATTTTTGACTCTTAATCTGAATTTAATGGCATTTATTAATGAATCAGGGGAATATGTATTTGCCAAGGGAATGGACATTAAGAATACAGAATTTATATCAGTTTCTACTGAGATAAAAGAAGCTTTAGAAAAAAAACATATATTTAAAACCACTGACTCAAACTATAAAGTAAAAGGAATCATTATGCTACCGGAAGGACCTATGTTAATAGCCTCTCATCCTATTATTAAAAGTGATTTTAAAGGACCAGTACGTGGAACTTTAGTCATTGGACGTTATTTAGATGATATAGCTGTAAGTGAATTATCAAGTAGGCTTAAGTTAGACATCTCTTTAGAAAACCTTGGACAAAACAAACAAACATCTAATATAGATATTGTGAAGCTAAGTAATGATAAAATTCTTGCCTCTACAATCTTAAAAGACATTTACAAACAGCCAGTATTGAGCTTAAGTCTAGAAATGCCTAGAGATGTAAGCCTTATAGGGAAGAAAGGCATAAACTATGTGCTTTATTCATTAATTGCAGCTGGCTTCATATTTGCTATTACTATAATATTTTTTGTAGAAAAAAACATATTGTCAAGATTACTAAAATTAAGCAAAGAAGTTTTAAATATAGGGGACAAAAGGGAATTTTCTATACGTTTAGAACCTCAAATAAAGCAAGATGAAATCTCTGTTTTATCAGAAGGAATCAACGATATGTTGGATAAGCTAGAAGGATCAGAGCATCAAATACGAGAAAGCGAAGAAAAATATCGAACCCTTGCAGAAAATTTAGAAATAAAAGTTCAAGAACGCACTCTAGAACTTTCAAAAACCAATGAACTTTTACAAGTTGAAATTATAGAACGAGAAAGTATACAAGAAGAAATCTATCATCTAGCATATCATGATCATTTAACAGGACTGCCTAACCGACTATTATTCGGTAATCGACTTAGAGAAGCTATTTTGCTTTCTAAATCATTAGAAAAGCCAATTGGAGTTATTTATATTGACTTAGATGGTTTTAAAATGGTAAATGATACAATGGGCCATGACCAAGGCGATGAACTAATAAAAGAAGTTTCTAGAAGATTTGTATCTTGTGTACATAAAGATAGCGTTGTTTCTCGCGTTGGCGGTGATGAGTTCATTATTATGGTGCAAAATCTTACAGAACCTAATGACATTACAAAAATTACAACTAAAATTATCAATAGTTTTCAACAGTGTTTTAAATTAAATAATCAAGATTTCTATATTACTGCAAGTTTAGGGGTTGCCTTATATCCAACTGACGGTGAAGATGCAACTACATTAATAAAAAATGCAGATATTGCAATGTACAAAGCAAAAGAAAATGGCAAAAACCAATATTCACTTTGTACTCCACTTATGAAGTCTAAGGTCATGGAAACTATGACTCTAACTAATAGCTTATACCGCGCTTTGGAAAGAAATGAATTAATGCTTTATTATCAGCCTCAGGTAAGTTCTTCTTCTGAGAAAATAATTGGTCTAGAAGCATTATTAAGATGGAATCACCCTGAGTTAGGTTTTATTCCTCCTAGTAAATTTATTCCTGTTGCAGAACAAACAGGTTTAATTATTCCTATTGGGGATTGGGTACTAAAAACTGCTTGCAAACAAAATAAATTATGGCAAGATGCAGGTCTACCAAAAATTCGTATGGCAGTAAATCTTTCCATATCTCAATTTCAAAACCCTGATATATCAAAACAGGTTGAAGAAATTTTGGTAGAAACCGGTTTAAGTCCAGAGTATCTTGAACTAGAAATTACGGAAAGCATTGCAATGAATGAAGTCAATGGTGTTATTGAAGCTTTGAACTCATTTAAAAAGCTTGGTATTACAATTTCTATAGATGATTTTGGTACAGAGTATTCTTCACTTAGCCGCTTAAAACAAATGCCTATTGACAAGATTAAAATTGCCATGCCATTTATCCACGGAATAAACATGAGTGATAAAGATGAAGCAATTGCAAAAGCCATTATTGTACTTGCAAATAATCTAGGATTAGACACTATTGCAGAAGGAGTAGAAACAGAGCAACAACTCGATTTTTTAAACCAACGTATGTGTGATGAAATCCAAGGATTTTATTACTATAAACCATTACCTGCAAATGAAATTGAATCTATATTAAGAAACAACAATATTCTAAAACCTGAAAAAGCCTATATCTAATGATATAGGCTTTTTATTATAAAAACTTTGAATCAAAATCATTAACATATGCAACTTTATTTCGTAATATTATACAACTTTTTATCAAATGTAATTACAACCTTAAATAAATCACCATCAACTACTATATCTAACTTTCCACCTTGAAGCTCTACAAAGCTTTTAGCTATTGCAAGGCCTAGACCTGCTCCTTCAGTATTTCGTGATTTATCTCCCCTTACGAATCTTTCCATAACTTCATCAACACTAAAGTT
The DNA here is from genome assembly GCF_058146105.1 of Sporacetigenium sp. TC11. NCBI lineage: Bacteria > Bacillati > Bacillota > Clostridia > Peptostreptococcales > Tepidibacteraceae > Sporacetigenium > Sporacetigenium sp. TC11. Next base: position 109,188 of record NZ_JBYVNY010000007.1, read on the forward strand.
TATTTCATTAGCTGCCATATTCTTAAGTACTACTTCAACTTTATCGCCTTTGTTAATAATATCTATATATACTCTACTACCTTCTAGGGCATATTTCGTTATATTAAGTATTAGATTTTCAAATACTCTATACATTCTCTGGCTATCTAAAGGAAGTATTACATTTTCTTCTGGATAATTTGTCTTAACGATCAATGATGATTTAAGTATTTTATCATCTAGTTCTAATAAGGTTTGTTTCATTAAAGAAACCATGTCAACATCAATTATGTTTAAACTTACATTTCCACTAGTAGCCTTACTTACTTCAAATAAATCCTCTATTAACTCATTAAGCCTTTGTGATTTTCTATCTAATGTATCTAAATACGACCTGCGTTTATCTACTGGAAGATTTTCATCTTTTAATAAATCAACATAAGTAATAATAGATGTCAAAGGAGTTTTTAAATCATGGGATACATTTGTTATAAGCTCGGTTTTCATTTTTTGGCTTTTTACTTCTTCATTAACTGCCTTTTTGAATCCCTTTTGAATGTTTTGTAGTTCATCTTTAAATCCATTAAATAATCCTAAATCTTCTTCGATATTTACATCTAAATTCCCCTCAGCTATTTCATTTGTAGCATCAAGTAACTTATTATATTTGTAGCTTATATCACTATAGTTCTTTCTTATTAATTTATATAATACTATAGTGTATATAATAGATAGTATTATTCCAAAGAACCAAACTGTACTTATTACACATAATATTAATAAATTTACACCTAATAATATTCTAAGTTTTTTGTTTTCTTCACTTCTTAAATCTATATCTATTAAATAGTTATATAGCATATTAGCAACTCTCCAAATACTTTCAAAGATCTTGTATGTCAATGTGTTTTCTTTTAGATATTTAATAATACCAACACTTAATATATGTTTTATTAAAACAACTGTCATAAATACAATTCCAAAGCTAATAGCCCAGAAAAGAATATTTACTATACTTTCAAGTGTTCTAATAGTTGCTATATCTGTAATCATTGGAGTAAGATTAATTAAATTCCCTTCTAATGTAGCTTTTATCATTTCATAAGATAAATCGTTAATAACAGCTCCTATAGTAAACATTGATACAAATGCAATTATTTCAAAAGGTATTTTTGCAAATTTCTTAAACCCAATTGTATCTCTTGAAATCTTATATGGGATTATTAACCCAAGAGCAACTACTACAAGAAGAGCTATAGTTACAAAATGTGATGCAGCTATGTTATATGATTGAATTCTACTTTGATTTTGATAGCTAGATATTGAATCATCATACTTTAACTCTTTTTGTACTGCATAAACATAAGTCATGTTTTTTATAGGCTTCATTTGCAAATCATATGGAGCTTCTACTACAGTATTTTTCAGTATGTTACCTACAGTTAGCTTATCTGCTCCATAAACATCTTTTATAGTCATTTCGCCATTTTCATCGTAGTCAATTACCATATAAAAACTATATTCATCTTTTAAATCTTCAATAACATTTGTATTAACTTCATCATCTATTAGAGAATTTATATTACCTTCATTTCTTTTCTTAATTAAATTGTTATCCTTATTTACAGCATAGTAATTTAAGTTTTTTAAATTTGCATCTAAATTCTCTTGGTAGCTATTAATACTCATGTCAAATTCTTTTAGAACTTCAGTGTTATTTTCATCATTTTCGCCATACTCATTTTCTCTATTTTTCATAGCATCTGAATCTAAAAGAATCTCTGAAGGTTTTAGATTATTATTTTCTATATTTTTCAATGTATTAAAATATATTCCATAATTGCTGCGATATAAATCTGATAAAAAGTTCTCTTGTTCAAAGACATTATACTCATATTGTTTTGCATTATCTTTTATAAATGGGTATGTATAGCACATTCCTACTGATAAAGTTAATATTAATAAAAATACTATTATAGATATAATATATTTAATGCTATTGTTTTTCAATTTTGTATCCAACGCCCCACACCACCTTTAAGTATCTTGGATTTTTAGGATTTATCTCTATCTTTTCTCTTATATTTCTAACATGAACCATGATTGTATCTGTGTTTATTGCATGTTCATTCCAAACTCTCTCGTATATTTCCTGTGCTGAAAAAACTCTTCCAGGATTTTTTATAAGTAAGTTAAGAATCTTAAACTCACTAGGCGTAGTCTTAATTAAATTCCCATCTACAGTTACTTCCTTTGTATCACTATTAAGCTCCAATCCTCCAACTGTAAATACATTATGGTTTATATTATTTTCCTTGACCATATTTAAGAATTTGCTGTATCTTCTAAGCTGTGAATTTATTCTTGCCAAAAGCTCAAGGGGTTTAAATGGTTTTGTTACATAATCGTCAGCACCCATATTAAGTCCCATTATTTTATCAACATCTTCAGATTTTGCTGATAGCATTATTACAGGGAAATCATGATTTTCTCTAAGTTTCATGACAAATGTTATTCCATCCATTTTAGGCATCATTACATCTACAATGGCCAGATGTATATTCTCCCTTTCTACTATCTCAAGACCTTCAATACCATTGCTACAAATGAAAACCTTATAACCTTGATTAACTAAATATGCTTCTATTGCAATAGCTATATCAATTTCGTCTTCCACAACTAAAATATTATATGTGTTCATCCTCATACCTCTCTTCATAGGCTTATAACCCTATTATACAATATGATAGTTATTTAATCGCATCAAAATTCGTACTTCCCCCTTTCACAAAATTAAAGCTTATCTATTGAATATCTATATATTACTCCTAATTTTTAAAGATAATATAGATATAATTCTAAAGATTTTCTTAAGATTTTTATTAAATGAAAATAACATAAAAAGTGAGTTTTTAGTTAACTAAAAACTCACTCTTTTAATTACAATAATAAATTTAATAACTTTCTTTAATTAATGGTGTAATATTACCTGAATAGTATATGCATAAAACATGAAGCGCTCTGGTACAAGCGGTATAAAGTAGCAGCCTTTCATCTTCGCAGCAATAATTTTCATTCCCTACATTATAGATAAGTACTACATCAAATTCTAACCCTTTAGCAAGATAGGCCGGAATTACAAGGGTATCACTTACATATTCATCATCATCTTTCATTATGGCTTTAACATCAACCCTATCTTTTAACAATCCGTATACCTCATTCGCTTCCTTTACAGTCCTTGTTATTATTCCAATTGATTTGTATCCTTTATCCTTATATAATTTTATATCCTCAATAATTCTTTCTTGTATATCTTCTTCTGTGGAAAAACCAAGGACTAAAGGCTTATCTCCACTTCTTTCTACATATTCATCTGGCATCTCCTTGTTAAGCAGCTTTCTTGAAAACTTAGTAATTTCCATTGTAGATCTGTAGCTTTTAGTTAAATTTATTATGCAAGTATTGTCTTTCGGAAATATACTAGAAATATTATTATAATCTCCTACGTTCATAAACGGATTTATAGATTGATTAAGATCACCTAGTATAGTCATATTAGCATGTTGGAAAAGCTGATAAAAAATTTCATACTGAAGCGGTGTATAGTCCTGAGCCTCATCAATAATAACATATTTAATTTCTGATGTTTTAGGAATGTCTCCTAGTGCACTCTTAAGATATAGAAGAGGGGGCTGATCTTCATAGTTAAGCTTTCTGGCATTTAAATTGCCTAAAGTATATCTTTTTATTTCATCAATTTGCTTTTTAGAGTATTCAGTATTAGAGCTTTCAACAAAAATTTCTAATTTCTCAAAAATGTTTTTATAGATATCTACTAAATCAAAATCTGTCATCTTATTTATTTCATAATATATATCCTTCATTTCATTTTTTATATTAGACATACTAATCTCTTTAATTTCTTCTTTATCTATATAAGAACCTGAATCCCTAAGTTCATCAGCAGTTTCTTCAATTATATTTTTTTCATAAGGTTCTATAAGGAACAAAATTCTTTCTCTTATCTTTTGAAGTCTTCTTTTAAGAGGAAGTTGTACATAGTCTTTCAAAAATAGATCTTGTAAATCTTTAGATGATACTATTAACTCACCTCTAATAATTATATCTTTAAAGTTCTTGTCCATTTTTTCAATATAAGCGACATATTTTTTTAGTACATCTATGAACTCCATAGAAGACTTATATTTTATATTATATATTCTATTTTGATATGTTAGATTTTTCTTTGAGGCAAGAATATATTCCATCATATCGCAGTAGTCTTCCTTAACAAGTTCATTACCTAAGATCTTGTGCATATATTCTTTAAATGTTGTCTGATACATATTTTCTTCACCAAGCTGCGGCAATACATTAGAAATATAATCATTAAAAATTTCATTTGGTGAGAATATTACTATGTTTTTAGGTGTTATTTTTTCACGGTGTTTATATAAAAGATATGCAATTCTATGAAGGGCAACAGAAGTTTTCCCACTTCCAGCAGGCCCTTGAACAATTATATTTTTGTAATCCTCATTACGAATTACTTTATTTTGCTCTCTTTGGATAGTTGTTACTATAGCTTTCATATTACCATCGGCGCTCTTACTCAATATATCTTGGAGGATTTCATCATCTATCTTAAGATTGCTATCAAACATATACTCAAGTTTACCATTACTAATTTTGTACTGTCTTTTTAGTATTAGTTCTCCATCAATAGCCCCTTCAGGGCATGTGTATTTAGCTGCTCCAACTTCGGAATCATAAAACATGCTACTAACAGGTGCTCGCCAGTCGTATACAAGAAAATCATAATCATCATTAATAAGGTTTGAGATTCCAATATAATACTTCTCATCCCTTGCCTCTTTATTTTCAATAAAATCCATTCTTCCAAAGTAAGGTGACAAAAGCATCTTCTCGTATTTTTCCTGAAGTTTTGCTGTGAACTCATGGCTTCTTTTCTGTCTTTTCATAGTATCTATATATGACATAAATTCTGCAATCTGCTCAAGTCCATTGCCTATGGAAAGGGATCCTACATCTTGCCACATTTCCCTTTGTGTTTCAATGGCGTCCTTTTTGAATTTTTCTTTCATGTCACGTTTTTCATCAAGCTGTTTTCTTACTTCTTTAAGCACATTCTGTAGCCATTCATTCTCAGATTTCCATTCAAAGTCATTTTTGTTCATAATACCCCTCCTTAGTGAATAATTCAGTAATATTTTTTATAAAATCTATTGACATTGCTTTTGCAAAGATATATAATATAATTAGGAAGTTATGTTTTACATATTCAGAGAAAAGTGACAATGAATTAATTGTATCACTTTTAATTTATTGTGTCAATAAAAAAGACATTTGTCATTAGACAAATGTCTTTTTTTAATATAATCATCACTACTTTCTTATATTGTTAAACCATTCGATTGTTGCTTTTTCCGCCTCTTTTGGAAGCTTATTATTATATACTTCATCATATAACCATCCTAGCGTCTTATTATTTAGATATTTTTTCATTTCATTTTCTGCTTCTAACATCACTACTTTAATTAAGCAAGGACATTTTGTATGTGTATCTGGTAAATTCTCTTTATCTAGTAGTATGTTGTTTTGTCTTATTTCTGCACATTGGAAAAATGGTTCTTCACCTTCCACGGCTTCAACAACATCCCAAAACGTTATTTCTTCTGCTTTACGCGCTAGCGCGTATCCACCCTTTACACCGGATACAGATTTAATAATTCCTGACTTACTTAATTTTGCATATACTTTTGATAAATATGTCTCGGATATACCTTGAAATGTTGCTAAATCTCTTATCCCTACTGATCTGCCTTCCTCTAAATTTACCATATATAATAAACAATGTAGCGCATACTCTACACCAACTGAAAATTTCATTCATTTATTCTCCTTTAATATAATTTTTATATTCTATTATAATAGCCTATTATTTCTTCTCAATCAAGGTATACATGTTACCATCAACATTTATTACATTCATTATAATATTTTTATTGACTTAAAATCAAATTTATTATATTCTAATTATAGATAATAATTATCGACGATAAATTTTATCCATAATAAAAGGAGGATTACATTATGTTAAATGATAAGTTTTTTGAAGTAATAAACCACGAAGGAGTAGTATCTATTGTAACTTGTGCAAATAATGAGGCTCATGTTTCTAATACATGGAATAGCTATTTAGTTGTTGTTGAAGGAAATAAAATACTAATTCCTGCAGCTGCTATGATTAAAACAGAAGAAAATATTAATATTAACCCTAAGGTTAAATTAACTATGGGTACTAAAGAAGTAATGGGATATAGATATATGGGAACAGGTCTATTACTTGAAGGTACTGCTAGATTCTTAAAAAGTGGCGAACACTTTAATATGATGATGGAAAAATACCCATTCTTAACAAGAGTTTTAGAAATTACAGTTGATTCTTGTAAGCAAACACTATAAAGAATTTTAAACTTTGGGAGAAAAACTATGTCAAGAAAAATTAATAATTCTGAGTGTGTAGGTTGTGGAATCTGCCAAAGAGTATGTATTGTTGGTTGTATAACTCATCGAGAAGATAGAAAAAGATTAATTGACGAATCTGGATGCGTTGACTGCGGCGCTTGTCAACTTGCTTGTCCTAAGAAATGCATTTCAATAAATTAACTAAAAAAACGTAAAAATAGAATCTTTTTATTTAGTTTTTATAAGGCCTAGAATTAGTTCTAGGTCTTATTTTTTATATAAACTAAAATACATTACATATAGTTTAAATATATAATAAGAAAATATTTTATTTCAAAATTTGAAATTGTTATTCACTTTCTGAAAATTCATACATATATATTAAATAAACAATTCTATATTTTAAAGGAGGGAAACTTATTGGAAAACAAAGAAATCAGAGATAGGTCCAATGAAATGTTATCTATTCAAAGGCTTATTCCACTAGGATTACAACATGTTCTTGCTATGTACGCGGCTGCTGTCGCAATTCCATTGTTAGTTGGGGCCGCCGTTAAGTTATCACCAGAACAAGTGGCAACCCTTGTTGCACTTGACCTTTTTGCTTGTGGTCTGGCTACACTTATCCAAACTCTTGGTATTGGTAATTTTGCAGGTATTAAACTACCGGCAGTTCTAGGCTGTTCATTCGCCGCTGTTAGCCCGCTCATAGCTATTGGTAGCACATCTGGAATGAGGACTGCTTTTGGAGCTATTATCGTAGCTGGTATTATTGTTGTTTTAATCGCTCCACTTTATTGTAAAATACTACGTTTTTTTCCACCAGTTGTTACCGGAACTACTCTAACAATGATTGGACTATCTCTAATACCTGTTGGAATCACTAACATGGGTGGTGGTTATGTAGCAGATTTCGGTAATCCAAAATATTTAGCATTAGCATTTTTCACTGTTTTAGTTGTTATTGTATGTAATAACTTTTTTAAAGGCTTTATTCAATCTTTATCTGTTCTTATTGGTCTAATTGTTGGAACAATAGTTGCTGTACCAATGGGACTTGTTGATATGAAAATTGTAGCTGACGCTGCTTGGTTTGGATTACCAAAATTATTCTATCTTGGAGCACCACAATTTGATTTAACAAGTATTGGTCTGATGCTTCTAGTTATGCTTATAATTATGGTTGAATCAACAGGAAGTTTAATTGGTATTGGTAGAATCTGCGGAAAAGATATTGGAGAAAAAGAATTAGTCAAAGGATTTAGAGCTGAAGGATTAGCTACTGTAGTTGGTGGAATATTTAATTCTTTCCCTTACACAACTTTTGCCCAAAATATTGGTCTTGTTGCAATGTCAAAAATTTACAGCCGCTGGGTTGTCGTTACAGCTGGTGGAATATTAATGATTCTTGGCTTATGTCCAAAATTTGCAGCATTAGCTACAATAATTCCTGCTCCAGTATTTGGTGGAGCAACAGCAATAATGTTTGCAACTGTTGCTATAGCTGGATTCCAATCATTAGCCCATGTAGATTTTTCTAAATCTAGCAATATGTTAACAACTGCTATTTCGCTTGCATTAGGTATTGGCATTACAGTAAAACCTGAGATATTAAGTCAAATGCCTTCAATGGTGCAAACTATATTTGGCAGTGCTATAACTACTTCAGCTGTGTTTGCAATAGTATTAAATGCAGTTTTAAATTGGGGAGATAAATCTACATATGGTAACGTAAGTGATGTTGCCCATGCAGCGGATGCAGCTTCAACACATATTTAATGAATAAAAAAGCGAGTAAATTTTTACTCGCTTTTTTATTTACTATAATTAACTTCTTATTTAACATAATAAAAAAGCTGCAGATTTCTCACAGCCCTATTTTTCTACATTATTAATTTCAAAAGTATAGGTATAGTAAATACCGATAGCAATGTAGTAGTAACTACAACTACAGATGCATAGTCTCTTTGTATATCAAAGTGGTCTGCAAATATTGAAGTCATAGCTCCAGCTGGCATTGCACCTAGAATAATTACAGAATTTGCAACTATAGATCTATCTTTAATTAATAGTGATATTAAATACAAAATAGCCGGTATTATAATTAGGTTAACAGCAGTACCGTAGTACAATGTCCATTCTTTTAGATATTCCTTTATATTTACCTTATATGCCAATGCTCCAACTATTATCATAGATAGAGGTCCAGTCATATTTCCTACAGAACTTACACTTCTGAAAATCACTTCTGGTAATTTAATGTTAAATATCATCATTATTATTCCAATATACACAGCAATAAGAGATGGATTTTTTAGAGCTTTAAGCAATTCTTTTTTGAATTCTTCTTTTTCCATTTTTCCCTTAAATATTATAATTCCATAGGTCCAAATAAAAATATTAAAAAACACATTGAATATCGAACCGTATATAACAGCCTCTGGGCCATATATAACATTTAATATAGGAAAACCAATGAAGCCAGTATTAGTAAATATATTTGAAAAGTGCATTATAATCTTTCTTTCATTTTTGACTGGCATCATTAATAATTTAGAAGCAATTATCATTATAATATATACCGCAAAGCTATAATAAAAGGCCTTAGCTACGTTGCCTCTTATAGTTTCATCGTATGTTAAACTAAATGATGTAATAACCATACAAGGTAGCAATATCTGAAGGAGTATACTTGATAAACCCCTGTTCACATCGCTATTTATAATTTCTTTTTTTGCACAATAAACACCTACTAGCATTATTAAGAATAAAGAGATAACGCTATTTATAACAGTTGGCATCTTAACTATACCTCCTAATTACAATTTTATTAACAAAATTCACTTTATTAATCTAATTATTTTTACTTACATTACTTTATTATATACTATTGTACATATTTCTTGATAAATTTCTGTATTTGTCAATATACAAAGATGCAAAAAAACTAGGAACCTATAATCCCTAGTTTTTCAATTCATAATTTATTTTGCTAAGTTTTTTAATCCTTCTTCACCTAAAGCATCTATATTATCAACATAATAAGGATAATCTCTTAATATTGTTTCAGCAGTGATTTCTAACTTACTCTTATCTTCTTTTGAATTAGCTACATAGATATATTCTTCTCCATCTTCTCTTAATAAGAATTTATCTTTTGCAACTCTTAATAAACCAGGATTTTTTGAATCCTTATACTCTTCTAAGTCTCTATAAATAGTTGTTTTTTTAAGATATGGGAAGCCGCCTCTTGGACAGAACATATGACAGTTTCCACATTCATTACACATATTTTCGATGTGAGATATTTGGTAATTAGCCGAAAGTTCTTCAACAACAACTTTCATATTCGCTCTATTTGGACAGACATCAACACATATTCCACAGCTCTTTAAACAATCAAAAGTTTCTAGCTTGTCTTCTAAAACTTTTCCATTGCCTTTGTTTCTATAATTAACATCGATCTTTGATTTATCTGCTAATGTACTTATAGCTTCAAGATTTAATCCCTTAGGTGCTTGACCTGCTTTTTTCATTTCATTTAATACAGAATTGTTGTTTGTATATCCTTTTGGTTGTAAGAATAATGTTGACATAGTTATAGGAGCAATTCCTGTTTTAAATACATCTAATACATTGTTCTTATCTATTCCACCTGACATAGACATAGTTATACCACCAAACTCATTTGCAATGTTTTTAGCTACATTTATTGCTATTGGATATAATGGTTTTCCAGACATGTACATAGCTTCACCTGGCATAACACCTCTAGTATTAACTACAGGTAGTGTATTTGTTAACTTAACTCCAAATTCTACATTGTTTTCCTTAGCTGTTTCTAATAACTTAGCTATTATTTCCTTAGCTGTATCGAATTGTAAGTCGTGATCAAAATCATCTCTCTTTAATTCTATATCATTGTAACCTAAGTTATCTAAGATTTCTCTTACAGCATCATATCCTAATAATGTAGAGTTACATTTTAATAATGTATTTATCTTCTTATTTGATATTAAGTGAGTTGCTATATCTAAAATTTCACTTGCCTTACATCCGTGCATTGTAGAAAGTGTAATTATATTTGTAATCTTTGAAGTTATCTTATCTATATCTTCTAATTTAAAGTTTTTAAATTTGTCTATATTTTTCTTTAATACTTCTATACACTCTTTAAATATTTCAGTGTCTTTTGCATCTTTAAGGTCATCTATGAAGTTAGAAATCTTCTCTGATTGAATTCCTTTAAGGTCATATCCTACACTTATATTAAGTATAAAATCTTTTACATCTGATAATCCAAGTTCAATAGCTAGAGCTTGCATTAAAACTGAGGCTTTTACATATTCTTCTTTTGCTTCTTGAACTGTTAATTCTGTAGACCATTCTACGTTGTATCCTACATTTTTAACATCTATACATGGTCTTGCTATCATCTCTTGCATTTCTTTTCCATCTACTATTTGAACAGTCTTAGGTTCAAAATATCTACAACCTGTTAGGTAACCTGCTATAAAGTTTTGAGCTAATTGTGTATGCGGGCCAGCTGCAGGACCTATTGGGAATTTTAAATATTCTCCACAAAAATCCATTTCTATACTATTATCGATATCCTTAAAAAAATCCTTTTCCTCTACTTCAAATATCTTTCCTTTTGTATAATAATCTTGAAGAGATAGCTCAAGAATTCTTTCAAAAGACATTGTTTTCATTACTTCGCTCATTATTGTTCCACCTTTCTCCGAATAAGTTTTATGTGAATTAAATTGCTATATAACTATATAGCAATTTTCATGCCAAAACTGAAAGCTGAATACTGTTTTTTCTTGTAATAAAATGTAGATGTTGCGTTTCTTATAGTTATTTGCTATATATTTCACAAAAAAATTATAAAAGTATCAAAATGATAATTTTTTTCAAAACTTGTTCTGCTGTCACAAAATATCAAATCAATAATAAATATCAAAACGATAATTAATATCAAAATGATAATCTTACCAAAGCTTGTCTTACTGTGGCAAAACATCAAAGGAACAGGAATTATCAAACTGATAATGAATTATCATTTTGATAAGTAATTCAAAAACTAATAGTTATTAATATATGGTTTAAAATAAAAGGATGAGCTATCTTGTTATTTGGATAGCTCATCCTAGATTAAATACTAATTTCTTCTTTATTTCTCAGCTTATTGTGAACTTTATTGCTAAATAATCTATAAATACTTGCAGTTATAGGGACACTTAAAACCATCCCAACAATTCCACCTAACCCAGCACCTAATGTTATTGCAGCAAATACCCATATACCCGGAAGGCCTATACTTGACCCTACTATTTTAGGATAAATAAGGTTATTTTCCAATTGTTGAAGTATAGCTATAAAAATCAAAAATAATAGAGCCTTCGCTGGACTTATCGTTAGAATAAGAAAAGCTCCCAACGCTGCACCTATATATGCACCGACAATTGGAATTAATGCAGTGGCACTGATAAAAGCTCCAACTGTGACCGCATATGGAAACCTGAATATAAGCATTCCAATAGTACATAAACAACCTATAATAACTGCTTCCACACATTGACCTACTATAAAGTTTGAAAATGAATCATTAGTAACACGTAAAACATAATCTATCTTCTCTATAGTTTTATTTTTCAAGAAAGCCTTCATTACCTTTCTTATCTGAATAAATAGCTTTTCTTTATATATTAGAACATAAATAGCAAATACAAATGCAATAACAAAATTCATTAACCCACTAGTAAATGAGCTTACACCTGAAAGAATAGAGTTCAAAATACTTGTTAGTATACCTGATGCTGCAGTCATAACACTACCTAAAACTGCATCAATATCTATTTTTAGTGTAGCTAATGCTTTTTCAACTATTTCATACTTATAGCTATTAGTTATAATAAACTCTTTAACAGTTTCTAACGCTCCCGGAATTGCAGTTATAATAACAGAAACTGCATTAACAAATTCTGGTATTACTATTAAAGCTACTATTACTATTATCCCTATAATTATCAATATAGATAATAAGATACAAACAGCCCTTTTAGATTCTTTTATAACCTTATTATTTGATTTAGGAAAATATATTTTTTCTAACTTGCTAATTAATATGTTTAAAACATAAGCTATCACCAATCCATAAACTAAAGGTAAAACTGCACTACTGATATTTCTTAATTCTAATAAAACCCCCTCAGAATACTTTACTAAAAGTACAAAACATACTGCTAATAAAAAATACTTAGCAATACTTATAACTTTTTTATTATGATCCACTTAATTTATTCCTCCATTTTATTAATTTAATCATTTTACTTACATTCTCTATTATATACTATTGTACATATTTTTTGATAAATTTCTATATTTGTTAATACACAAAATAGTAAGTGTTGATTATGTATAAATATGAATTTTAAAAGGAGCTAGGTATAATCACACTAGCTCCTTAATTATTAATTTATTTAGTGGCTTTACTACTAGAATCTATTGAATACCCTAATCCTTCCACTTTTTTTATTGATACTTCGTAATTTATAGCTTTTTTAGGGCACTTATATTCACATATACCACAACTTATACAATCCGGATGAGTTACAACTCCTCCTTTATATGATTTAACATCTATATCCATTGGACAACTTTTATTACATAATCCACAGCTTACACAACTAGATGCTACTACCATACCATTAGTTTTTCTAAATCTAGCTACAAATGAAGCTAAGCTACCCATTGGACAGAATTTACACCATGTTCTATGACCATAAATAGGTGCAAGTATTATACCTACTATAGATGTTATAACTATTATTCTATAAAACACCATACCCATCCCATACAAATCTCCCCAAGTCTTCATTAGCCCTATTGTAAAATTAGATATTAAATAGATTATAACCAATACTCTAAACCATACACTTGATATAAACTTAGGAGCTCTTTTCTTTGGTTTTACTATTTTTTTCATTACATTATCATAAAAATTACCCCTTGGACAAAAATTTCCACACCAGTATCTCCCTTTACCAAACAAGGCAAATACAACAGGAAGTACCATACAGACTATTGCAGCTAATGCAAATCTTAAATCAAACAGACCTAATAATATAAATGTAAAAAACAATGTATAAGCATATTTTTTGTATAAATCTAAAATCTTCTTCATATTTTCTCCTCCTTATTTTCTAATGATATATCTTTATATTATTATATTACGATATATTGATTTATGTGTCAACATTATTTTCATATCAAAGAAAAAAGAGTGGATTTTTAATTAAAATCCACTCTACTGTTTGTTTACTTAATTTTTATAATTCATTTACAATATGTTCAGGGCGCTGGCCCTTTAATGCAGTATCAATATTAGTCCAATTTTTCCTATGTGCACGGAAGAAATAACTTGTAGTAATTCCACCGATGTGTGGTGAAAAAATTATTTTATCAGCATGTTCCTGCGGCAAATTCAAAAGAATGTTATCCTTTGTTGTAGGTTCTGGATAAACTGTATCTAAGCCAGCACCTTTAATTTGACGGGATACAATAGCATTATAGAGTGCTTCGTTATCAACTATTTCGCCTCTAGCTGTATTTATTATATAAGACGTAGGCTTCATTTTACTTAGGAATTCACTGTTAATCATTCCTGTAGTTTCAGATGTTACAGGACAGTGAATACTTATAATATCACAAGTACGTGCCATTTCATCTAAATCCATATAAGATACTTCATATTCTTTCTCTTCATCTACTGGCTTTTTTGTTTTAGCATTATAATATATTTCACATTCAAAAGGCTTTAATCTTTTTGCCGTTGCCTTTGCAATATCACCAAATCCAATAAGACCAATTTTGCAATCGCCTAGTTCTGCAATACCTTCAACCATCATTCTTTCCTTCATTTGCATCTGATAGCCTTCACGCTCAGTGCGATCACCAACAATAATGTTGCGAAGTAAAGCCAACATTAAAAGTACTGCCTGTTCTGCAACGGCCCCTGCATTTGCACCTTTGCAGTTACATACATATATACCCCTTTCCTTTGCTGCCTGGATATCAATACCATTGAATCCAACACCTTCTGACTGGATTATTTTTAAATTGGGCATATTTCGGATTACATTCCCAGAAAGAGTTGCCATAGGGTCAATGGCAATAGCATCAGCGTCAGAAGCAGCTTCTAATAGTTCTTCATCACTTGCACCACGAGGGCAGAAAACCATAGTAATATTTTTCACAATATCTATATCTGGCATATACTTTCTATATCTGTCTTCATTTGCAATAATTAAAATCTTCATAGCATACTCCTCTATGTATTAATTTGATTATGTCTATTTATATATCTAATATTAAATCTTCCAATTTTCTCTTTGGTACATGATGAACTCCATTTTCATCTCTATAATATTTTATATTACCATTTTCAGGTAATTCTTCTATAACAACTTCTTCTTTTGGCTTTCCAAGGGCAATTACTAATAAAACTTCATATTCATCGGCTATATTAAGGTCTTTTCTTAAGCCTTGTCTATCAACTGCCCCAAACATACAACCACCAAAGCCCTTTTCACAAGCTCCTAAAAGAATACTTTGGCATGCTATTCCATGATCCCATAGGTAATTTTTGCTTATATTAGTATCTCCAACCATAACAATATAAGCTGAAGGTTTTTCTCCTTCTTCAGGACCACTCCATTCAGGTAAGTATCCTGCCCACTTTAAATGTTTAAAAATAATATCGTTTTTCTTAGGTTCATTTGAGATAATATATTTTAACGCTTGAAGGTTTGCACCTGATGAAGATAATCTAGCTAAATCAACTAATTCTTCTAAAGCACTACGGTCGATGTCTACATCTTGATAAAACCTTCTATATGTTCTATTTTTCTTAACTAACTCTTTAATCATATGAAATTCCCCTCCACTTTGTTAATTTGACCATTTTTATGTACATCGCTATATTATGTACTTTGTACATATTATTTATTACATTGCTTCCTTTGTCAATATACAAAATGCTAAATATAGTAAAAAGCACCCAAGTAAAAACTCGAGTGCCTTATTTTCTATCCCTCTGACCCCCAAATAGCTACATTTTGATTATCTAAGACAAATTTATCATTTTCCCATTTTAGGGTATTTAAGAAATATCCTAGACCATCTGCATTATATCTTCCAGCTATTTTTTGATATGCCAAAAGTTCATAAACTCCATCGTAATTAAAATCTACAGGATACAAACCGCTTAAAGGATTTACAAATCCACTTATTCTCTCTTTAAGTTTGCCATTTTCATCGTATATTTCATTTAAATAATCATCTCCCCTAAGAGATATATCTATAATGTATCTTTCATTATTTTCATTACTATTAACTTCAACTTTATAGTTGTCTTCATAAGTAACATCATATTCATATTCATTGTTGTATGCATCTACATCAAAGATTAGTTGAAGTCTATTATTATTAAATGAATAAATATAGTGATACATCATGCCTCCACTTCCACCTGAATCAATGCTAATTAATATATCATTTACTTTGTCGCCAGTAAAATCTCCTAAAAACAATCTAGGATTATATCCTGCATTTTCTTTTAGAGGTACTGTTATGCTCCTACCTGTTCTCCCATCTTGTATTACAAGAGTTATGTTTTGAACAAATGGACTTGATTGTGTTATTGCTCCAGTAAGATATATCTTATCAGATATTCTATCGCCATTTACGTCTCCTCTAACAATATATAGAACATCTTGACGCATGAAATTGGGGCTATAATAATTGTACATATTAACCTCCTTAAATTATAAACGTAATATAATATCTTATGAATTAAGGAAAAAAATTGATACAGATAAACTTATAAAACTAACAATAAAATAAGTAATCTAATTATAGTTAATATAATATAATAGAGAAATAAACTAATTTAGGGGTAATTTTAACTATTAAAGTACTCTAAATTTTAGGCAAAGTCTATTAATTAAATAAGTATATTTCTGGAGGAAACATTATGTCGACAGTTATAAAAAGTCGTCCCCCAGAAGAAAAATCAAAGAAATACAAAAGAAAATTCTATATAAGTGTTAGTGCTAAGTTCGTGATTAGTTCACTCTTTGCATTACTGTGGACCCTGTTTTCCATATATATTTCTATAGATTGGATTATAGATATAGGCAATCTAACTAATTTAGCGCTATCAATAATAATTATAACTGGTATAGCATATATTCCAGGATATTTAAACATGTTTTTAGCTGTTAGTTTATTACTAGACAAACAAAAGAAACTAATAGATAACGAAGTAGATGATGACGTAACTATACTACTCCCTGCATATAATGAAGAAAAAAATATATATAATACACTTAGTTATATAAATAAGCAGGATTACAAAGGTAAAATATCTGTATTAGTTGTAGATAATAATTCAACCGATAATACTCTTCTTGAAGTGGAGAAAGCTAAATTAGATATGGGATTAGATATAACAATTATGAAAGAAAAAATACGCGGAAAATTTAATGCTTTAAATAGTGGATTAAGTAATATAAATACTCAATACTTAATTACATTAGATGCAGATACTGTAATATTATCAAATTCCGTCAATGCTTTAGTCACTAGAATTAAGCATTCTCCAGATAATATCTGTGCTGTAGCTGGATGTATGTTAGTAAAAAACAGCCGCGAAAGTTTTTTATCTAAGATGCAAGATTGGGATTATTTTTTTAGTATTTCTGCAATAAAACGTATGCAAGGTTTATATCAAGGTGTACTTGTAGCTCAAGGAGCTTTTAGTATTTATAAAACAGATGTGCTAAAATCAATAGATGGTTGGTCCGATGCGATAGGTGAAGATATTGTTTTGACATGGAAAATGTTCTATAAAGGATACAAGGTTTACTATGAACCTTTAGCTGTAGCTTATACACTGGTTCCTTCAAGCTTAAAACATTTTTGGAGACAACGCTCTAGATGGGCACGTGGTATGATAGAAGCATTAAAAGAGGTTAAACCTTGGTCTACCCCTAGATCTTTATCAAAATACCTAACTGGGGTTGACATTATAGTACCATATTTAGATTTAAGTTATACATTGTTTTGGATTCCAGGATTGATTCTTGCATTTTTAGGATACTACTATATTGTTGGTATAATAACATTATTAGTATTGCCACTTAGCTTGTTGACTTTTTACATTGAATATAGGTATAAAAAGAAGTACGTTTTCAAGGAATTAGATTTAAAATTAAGAAAAAATAAGCTTGGATTTGTATTGTTTGTGTTATTTTATCAGATGTTAATGTCTCCAATATCTATAATAGGATACATTCAAGAGTTTTTAAAATTAAGTAGAAAGTGGTAGTAAATTTTCAAATAATTTTAAGGAAGCCATTTGGCTTCCTTTATTTATATTTTTAATTTTTATTCACCCAAAACAATTTACACTTCAAAAGTAGCAACTACATCCTTTAAATGTTTTGTAATCTCGATATGTTGTGGGCAATGTTTTTCACACTTTCTACATTGGATACAGTCTGATGCCTTTCCATATTTTTTTGTATAATTGTTATAATATACCCCTTGTATAGAAAACCCTTTGTTCAAAGATTGATTTTCAGCATTATATAATGAAAAATAATTTGGAATAGCTATATTTTTTGGACAGTCCTCTACACAATATTGACAGGCTGTACATGGAATTGCAATTGCTTCGTTGATAATATTTACAGCTTCTTTCACAATGTCATATTCTTCTTGTACAAATGGCTTAAACTCCTGCATATATCCTGTATTATCCAAAAGTTGCTCTATATCAGACATTCCACTTAATACCATCATAACTCCATCAAGGCTTGCCGCATAACGTATAGCCCATGATGGTATAGACATGTTTGGATCATATTCTTTAAATAATCCCTCTGCTTTTTGTGGCACTTTTGCCAATGTACCACCTTTGACAGGCTCCATAACAATAACTAGTTTATTGTGTTTTCTTGCTACTTCGTAGCATTTTCTTGACTGAATACTTTCACTGTCCCAATCCAAATAATTAATTTGTAACTGAACAAAATCCACTTCAGGATGTGCTGTTAAAATTTCATCTAATAAGTCAGCGTTATCATGATATGAGAATCCCATGTGTTTAATTTTTCCTTCTTTTTTTTTTTGCTCAACAAATGCGAAACTATCTAACCTTTGAGCTATTTCATAGTGAGCTACACCTAAATTGTGAAGTAGATAGTAGTCGAAGTAATTAACACCACATTTTTCTAACTGCTCATTAAAAATTCTTTCTTGATCTTCCTTTGTTTTCAAAAACACAACTGGCAATTTTGTTGCTATAGTGAAACTGTCTCTCTTATGTCGTTTTACTAAAGCCTCTCTAATAGCTATCTCACTTTTACCAGCATGATACATATAAGCTGTATCAAAATATGTAAATCCTCTTTCTAAAAAATTATCTACCATTTTATTTAAAGTATCAAAATTTATGTTTGTTAGATCATCCTGGCTATTTACCGGTAAACGCATAAATCCAAATCCTAATTTTTTCATTACTAATCCTCCTATTTTCTCAGTTCTTTTTCTTTTTCAACTACTGAGTTTTCATAACTTTCAACTTTATAATCAAGACGTTCTATTGTTTTCTTCATATCTTCCATTTTTTCTGTTAATATCCTACGTTGTTCTACTAATAGTTCTTTTCTTGCTTCAATGGTTTCATCTCCCTGTTGAAACAAACCAACATACTCAATTAATATTTCAATTGGAAGACCTGCACCTCTCATACATTTAATAAACTCAACCCACCTACAATCTTCTTCAGTATAATTCCTAATTCCATTTTTATTCCTGTTAACAGTTGGAATAAGTCCGATTCTTTCATAATAGCGGAGTGTATCCTGAGTAAGATCAAATTTTTTACTTACTTCTGTAATAGTCACGTCTTTGTACCTCCTAATTCCCAAAAAATTTAACAGCCTGTTTCATTTTATATATAATATCCACGCCAAATGGTTTCGCAATCTTTATAACCTTTATATAATAGTTTATCACTTGAAGTTAACTCTAAGTCAAGTAGTTTTTAATAACTAAAAAAGCACCCAAGCTAGAGACTTGAGTACCTTATCTATGAGTATCTATCCAATCAATGACTTCTTGTATTACTTCTTCTCTGTTAGTTTCGTTGAGCATTTCATGCCTTCCATCTTTATATAGCTTGTAAGTTACATCTTTAATATTAAGTCCTTTATAAGTATTAAACAGTCTAATTATACCTTTACCATTTTTACCTACAGGATCTTTATCTCCGGAAAAAATATAAATAGGCAAATCCTTTGGTACATTTATTAAATTATTTTTGTTTTCGATTTCTTTTAACCCGATAAAAAAGTCGTAGAAAAATCCAGAAGTAAAAACACCACCACAGAAAGGGTCATTAATATAATTATCTACCTCATCTTCATCTTTGCTTAACCAATCAAATTCTGTTCTTGTTGGCTTAAATGCACTATTAAATCCGCCAAACATTATTTTGTTTAACTTTTCGCTTTTTGTCTTTCTTCCATTTTTCTTAATCTCATTTTTTGCTAAAAGTAAGCCTATATCTAGTATTATTCCTTGTTTCCCATTTGAACCAGAAAGTATAGCTCCCTTTAATTCATTGCCGTATAACATAATATATCTTTGAGCAATAAATGATCCCATACTATGTCCAAATAAAAATAAAGGTAGTTTAGGATATTCTTTTTTTATAATTTCAGTTAGTTTATGTACATCTTCAACAAGCAATTTAAATCCATCTTTATCTGCAAGATATCCAACATTTTCTATAACCTTAGCTGTTTTTCCATGACCTCTATGGTCATTTGCATATACAATATATCCATTATCAGTTAATTTCTTTGCAAATCTTTCATATCTAGCACTTGTTTCTGCCATACCATGAGATACTTGTACAATACCCCTAACTTCAATATGTTCCTCAGGTAACCATTCATAAACGTGTATTTGCGTCCCATCTTCTGATTTAAAGGTAAAGCTTTTATTTATCATAATTATTCCCCCAAGAAAAATCTCTTATCGTATTTCATATTTTCACTACTTTAAAATTAAATTAATACACATGATCTATACTATATAAATTATGCTTATTAATTTCTATCTATTCAAGTACAAATGCGGAATCAGTTTTTAGTAAGTAGAAAATATAATTTCAACTTCCAAGTCCTATTACATTGAAGAAATGAAAAGCGTTTAAAAATCTGATTTCGACTTATCAAGTTTAAGTTGTTCTTCACCCCATATAGATAATTCATTCAATGCAGGAAGTAATGCTTTACCTCTTTCTGTTAGAGCATATTCAACTTTAGGAGGAATCGCTTCATATTGGATTCTAACAATAAGATTATGTTCTTCTAATTCTTTTAAAGATTTTGTAAGCATCATATTAGTAATACCTTTAACTTTTCGTTTTAATTCATTATATCTAGTGAAATCATTTGCAAATAAGTACCACATAATAGGCAACTTCCATTTCTGTCCAATAATCTCTAATGCGTATATAAGGGGACATTTGTTCTCATATATATTATTCCCAGGGAATTCTACATTGCAATCCTTATTATTATTCATAGTTACAACTCCTCTAAATTTAATGGTATATTTTTTATACTAACACAGAAAAAAATACGTACTTGTAGATTTATGACCTTATGCTATATTTATTATAACAGAAATTTAAAAACAAAATACTATAGAAAATATAAAGAAAGAGGAGTGCTACTATGAAAGTTTATGCTATTAACGGAAGTCCAAGAAAAAATAAAAATACAGCTACATTACTTCAAAAAGCTTTAGATGGAGTAAAAGAATCAGTAAAAGATAAAGAAATTGAAACTGAAATCATTAATTTATATGATTTAAGCTATACTGGGTGTAAAAGTTGCTTTGCTTGTAAAAGAATTGAAGGTAAAAGTTATGGAAAATGTACAGTCAAAGATGATATTCAAGAAGTTTTAGAAAAGGTATCTCAAGCTGATGGTATTATCTTTGGTTCTCCAATATATTTTGGTAATATAACAGGTCAATTACAGTCATTTTTAGAAAGACTATTATTTCCTAATTTAGTGTATGATGAGAATTATTCTTCAATTGCACCAAAGAAGATGCCAACAGCATTCATTTATACAATGAATGTTCCAGAAAATCGTATGGAACAAGTTGGTTATCCAAAAACCTTCAATAACATTGAATCTGCTATTGAACGTACACTTACAAAACCATTAGTTATGTATTCAAATGATACTTACCAATTTGATGATTACTCAAAATATGAATCTAGTGCCTTTTCTGAAGAAGCAAAAGCATCACAAAGAAAAATTCAATTTCCTATAGATTGCCAAAAAGCATTTGAACTAGGTGTTAGCTTACTAAAGTAACGGGTTTACTTTTGAAGTGCAAATTATAAAATCTCAATCAAAATCACAATAGAAATCACGTAAAAAGGGGTGTGTTTTTTAACTAAAAACAAACCCCTTTTTATCTTAAAAATTAATTCACAGTTTATAAAAACTATCCATTAATTAAGAAATAAAAATAAAAGTATATAAATGAAACAATCAACTTGATTTTATAGAGCCAAGTAATATATATTCTTTTTGTGACATACAACATTTAAAAGATTTTCCTTCATTAGTAGTAATATTTAAATATACTTGGTCTATAAACTTTCTGTCAATATACAAATATCTTATATTTTTAAGTGAAATTGGTCCTAAACCTACTCTTATCCAATAATCGTTATGTAGATATGAATAATTTAAAATTAAATATGAGTGACCTAAGAATACTGCTAATACTCCTATTAGTGCATTATCTGAATAAAACCCATTTGAAATAATTTCAAGTAGAAAAAATACCTTTCCTAATAAAAGAAGGAAAGAGTCAATTCTTTCTTTAGTTGAAAGCTTGGTACTAGGAGGATTTTTTCTTACAATTCTTAACTTATAATTAACAAGAATACTTGCCATCAAAAATACTATTAAAGTTATTACATCTTTTGTATAAGCTATATTTTTTATAAACATTAATAATAAAATTAACGATATTATTATTAGGCATAAGTCTATATAATAAACTTTTTTCATGAAAACCCCCTTTTTTGATTATTAAAATCTATTATATCGTTTTTTATTAGTCTAAAACACTATATACTCCCTTGCTTCTAAAAACATATCTACACATTACTTACTTCTGAGTAGTATTTAAATATGGTGTTGAAATCGATTCTAGATATTCGAGATTATTTATTATCTGTACTACTAGTATTATCTTCTTTGAATGTATAATATATAGTAATTCCTATACCAGCAAATGCACAAAGAATACCTATTATCATTGGAACAGTATTAATTGACATGTTTATCACCTACCAATCTAAACGATTATAATCTATTTACTGAAAATATAAAATTTAGCACTAACTTAAAATATAATTATTAAATAGTGTGCATTAACACAATTCAATTCTATAAACTTGAGTTTATAACACTTTTATTTTTTATTATTTTTTTTATGCACTTCAAATAATGACCCACCCAATGCAATCGCTAAGCCTATAGAAAAAATCCAAACAAGTATATTTGGAATGGTTTTATTTAATAGCACAAGAAGAATCATAATGACCAATGCGATAATCTGAATAGAGATTCCAACTTTTGCTGATTTACAAATCTCCATAATTTGTTATCCCCCTTTGTATTTATTCTATATATAACATTATAGTTCATGTCCATAAATTCTAGTTTCAAAAACGTTTTTATAAATGTCATTTTCTTTAATACTAAAAACCATTCTATAGTAATCTTTAGAGTTTATATTTTTAATGTTAAACTTAGAGTAAAATCCGTAGTAACCTATATCATAATATTTATTTTTAGATAGCTCTTCATATACACTTCCTTTATTATCTATTAACTGTATTCTAAGAATATCTCCGTTTTTAAAATCTAAGTTCTCCTTTATTTCAAACCCTATTGGAATAGTCAATTGTTTATTACTTTTAGATATATTTATATTTTTCACAGTTATGTCCCCATCAAATGATATTTTATATTTTTCAGTATCATAACTTGAATGTGAATTAGTAATTACTTTTTCACTAAACAGAAGATTACTTGCAATTACAGTACCTATTGATAGTGTAAATAAGTATATTGGAATATTTTCTACTAATCTAGGATATTTTTCCCCTAAATATCTGCATGCTAAAATCCAACCAATAGCTATAATGACTACAGAATATATAAATGTTATATGAAATCCTGAATTTCCATTAGACCATGATTTTAATCCAATGTTATTTAATATAGTGTCACCTAAAGTAAACTCATTGCCAAATGTAAAGCTAAAATAAAATCCAAAAATTATTAATATAAATCCTAATATTCCTAATTTATTTTTATTCACATTGTGACCTCCTATTTGTATAGCGAGTTTGTAATATGTATAAGTAAGTATAAACGGTTGTTTTTTGTATATAAGTAGTTGAGTTATACCCCTCCTCGTGAAACACGACCCCGTCTTTTTAATAATTAAATTAAGAATATAGTAAAAGAAGAAAAACTAGTTCTTATTCTTTTATTTCATATTATATAAAAACTGTGTTTTAGAATAGCGTTGATAAAATATTGGTTTTAAGGTTGACTAAGATATGGTTTCTATTAATTTATATTTTGAAAATATTATACTTTTTTTATCTTTTTATCGTTTGAATACTCAATTAATCCTCCTATAAACGCACCAACACCTGAACCAATAGATGGTCCCATAACATAATGTCCAGATACAACTCCAACTGCACTTCCTGTTCCTATTCCAATTAATAGACATGTAATGTAAATGTTGCCTTTTTTCATATGTACTATAGTTTTGCTATGTTTTTTTACAATAGATTTAATAAATTCCAATAAAATCCCCCCTTTTTATATGGGTTTTACTAAATTATATTTAGTTCATTAGGTAGTTATAATAAATTAAGCACATTATAGAGTTTATAAATACTATGTAATACGCTCATAACTAATCCTTATCTAGCTTATTTTTTGCTTTAAAAACTATTAAATAACTAATTATTGAAGAAACAAATAAATACCAAAACCAAGTGAATGCTCTTTCACCAATACTATCTCCAATTAAACTTTCAATGTTTCCTAAAACATAGAAGTCTAAAAACATGAACACAAATGTAACAACAATGACTGTTATTGTAAATTTAATCCTATTACTCACAATATACCCCCTATTCAAATTTGTTTAATTTAGTTAATGCTAATTCTCTTGAAATCCCCCTTTTGATATAGATTAATTATATTTTAATTTAAGAATATAAGTAAACTAGATTAAAAAACATTTTCAATCATTTAATCCATAGTATTATACTACTGCGTAATATATAAATAATATTTCAGGACTTAATCATTAATTTTCTTCTCAAAAATAATTTCATAATCTATAGGCTTACCGTTTGTATTGTATTGGCTAGGGAGAACTTGCACTAATCTCCATCCTTCTTCAGCATGCTGTTTAATAATCTCATGATGGTTTGCCTCTGTAAAAAATCCTCCTAAAGTTGCTTTTACAAATTTATATTGATACATTAATTTCCCCTCCTAATTTAATATATTTAACAATAATTGATTTTACTAAAGTACAGTTAATTACTATATTTCTATCCAGTATCTTTGAGTTATTTCTCCATCTTTAATAACTTCATTCTCTAGTACTCCACCATTATTTAATATTGTTTTTGATGATGATACGTTGTTTTTGTTACAAGTAACTAGTACTTTTTTAATACCAAGTTTTCCTGCTATTGTTAATGATAAAGAAAGCATTTGAGTTGCATATCCTCTTCTACGTTGAGAAGGCCTTATTCCATAACCTATATGTCCACCATGGTTTAATAAATAATCATTTAACTCATGTCTAATATGTAAAGATCCATATATTTTCTTATTTTCATCTACTAAAAAATATATTGAAGCCGGAACAAAACCCTGTTCATATACTTTGTTAGTTTTTTGTTCTCTCCATTTCTCAATTAAATATTTATAATTAAAGTTATTTCTTATTGATGCAGCTGGAATAATAGTCTCCCCTAATTGCTCCCATTCATCTATATAATCGTTATATTCTTTTTCCATTTCCAATGTTGGCTCAACCAACTTAAATACCATAATATTCACCCCTTTAACCTTTTATAAAGTGTACCTATCCCAAGAACTGAAAAAAGAAACATACCTACTTGAAAAGTAGGTATAATAAAAATGTTTAGTCTTCTACCTTTGTGAAACTTGTAATAACTATATAGCCTAAAATCACTTGGAAAATTGATAGAAAGTTAGTGCTATCTCCTAAAAAGAATTGTAGCGGATAAGATAAAGGCTGCTGAATAAAACTTAATGGAATATACATGATAAATATGCCTAAAGAAAAATAAAGTGTAGGAACTCCTAATAATATAATTTTAGGTAAATTCACTCTCCAAGTTCCTTCTTTTTTAGTTTCTAATAAAAATGTCTCTAATCCAAGTAGTAATCCAAGAACTACAAATATTATCATTGACCATAACATTGATGGAAAAGGATTGTATGTCATTTCCCTTTGTTTATCCCAAAATATTAATATTTTATTGCTAAAAACAAAATAACATAGAAGGACTAACATATATCTAAAATAAGATAACCATTTATTTTTTCCCATTATACACCTTCTTTCAAATCATATTTATGCTACATTATATTCAATAATTCGGTATTTGTTATTTATATTTTATAAGTATTTAGTAAAGATAAATAAGTCTGAGCCACAACTTAGAAAAAAAAGGAAACAATAAGTGCTACAAAGTTTTTTAAAGCATGTATTATAGTGACTATTCAAAAAGCACTGTGTTTTGTATCGTCATATAATATAAAAGAGTATGCTAAAATCAATCCTATTAAAAAAGTTTGAAATATATATATAAGACTATAGTAATGGCCTAGGCCAAAAACTAAAGCAGATAAAAGTACTAAAATATATTTATTTTCTATTTTTAGAAAATCTTCTCCTAATCTTATAACAGCTAATTGATTTAAAAATGTCTCAAATATAGGTGCAAATATAACTGCTGTAAAAAAATCGAAAACAAAATTATCTCCTATAAAACTTGGTCCACCCCTATCTCCTATATTATTTGTATAATATATATAAATAGGAATGAATGGAATTACAATGAGATATGTAGATACGAAAGATATAAAAATAAACTTAATAGGAGATACTCCTTTAAGATAATTATGTATTTTTAAAAATATGTTTCTCACAAAATCCCCCTAATCTATTTTTAATATTCTATTATTTACTGAGCTTTTTCTTAGTCTATTTTTACGTATCAAATATATAGCACGCACTACCTTAAATAATAATCTTTTGGCTGATTTTATTTAAAGGAAATATGTTCAGCAGAAATAGTAAATTCTTCTATATTCATATTTTCATTTTGAAGTAATATATGTAATTCATATGTGTCATTTGTTTTATAAATTTCCTCATAAAGCCACCATGAATTTATTAAAAAACCATCTTGCCTTATTATTTTATAACTCTTAAAATTTATTTGATCTATATTGGTAAATCCTCCTGAATTATCAAATGATATGGATAAAACCTGTTCCGTCTGTTTTATATCTTTAATAATACAATCATGAAAGTTTATATTATCAACTATATTTCTATTAAATGACTTCAATGCTTTTTTATAATATATTTCATAATCTTTAATAACCTTATTTACTAACTTTTCATTCTCCTTACAAAATTGAGTTACATCATTTATTACTTGGCGAGATGCCTTACCCAATACATAAACCCTAATATCTGCTATCTTTTTTAATATTTCTTTTGGTAATGCCCCTTTAACATATTCTTGATTATATAAAAATGCTTTATAATATTCTTCGGATACTTTTTTTCTATCAAATGGTTCCTGACTAATTTCTAAAGGATAAATATCATCCAAATTATATGATGCGATTTCTTCATTTAAAGACAGATGCTCCATAAGTTTTTGATTGTATAATTGTTGGAAATATTCTTCGGAAAAAAACTCTGCTTCTTTATCTTCCTCTAAACTCAGATAATCACCAGTTCTTTGACATAATTCATACCATTCCTTAGTAAAGTAATTCATAACCTAACTTTATCCTTTCTAAATAGAAATAATCTTTATTCTTTTATTAAAGTAACTACTACTAGCTCTGGTGGATTAAATACTCTTAGTGGAAAAATGCTATTTCCTAATCCTCTACTTACAACCATTGATGTTGATTTTTCACTATATATTCCTTGTGTATACGTTGGAAATAAACCTTGATTTGGAGCAACTAACCCTCCAACAAAAGGAATTCTAACTTGACCACCATGTGCATGACCACTGAAAACTAAGTCCACATTCATATTCTTATATATACTGAATTGCTCCGGTCTATGTGAAAGTAAGATATTAAAGTCTGTATCTATATTTTCAAATAATTTATTAATATTACTTTTAATATATTCGCTACTATCATCCCAAAGATAAGTTCCTTCATTTTGGATAATTGCAGGATCTGCTATCCCCATAAGTCCAATTTCTTCCCCTCTTTTATTTAATGTCTTATAAGAATTATCGATAATTTCTACATCTAACTTTTCAAGTTTTTCCTTTAGTTCATTATATTTTCCAGATAATTGCTCATGGTTTCCCGAAACATAGTATATTGGTGCTATTTTAATTATTTGCTTCACAAATTTTGTTGATATATCTATTTTAGTGTTTCTTCTATCAATTAAATCTCCAGTTATTACGATAATATCAGGGTCAATATCTTCAATTTTTTCTAACAATCTCCCTTTATAATCCTTGTTGTGTAAATCAGAAATTTGAAGAATTCTGTATCCGTCAAAGCCTTCAGGAATTTTGGAGTTAGTATATTCGTATTTCGTTATGCCTACAGCATTGTTTTGCCATGTGAAGAATATGATTAATCCTGTAATAGCAATGATGAGGTTTTTGATTGATTTTGATGTGAGTTTCACTTTTATCTCTCCCTAATAAAGTTCTAATATTTACTTTACTTATGTTAATGCTGTACACTATCTATAAACCAATCTTCCTTATGTATATTTATTTTAACATAATAACTATATAATAGTTCATTTTGTAACTAAATTTGGATTTTATCTTATAATTAAATAAGGGAGCAATAAGCTCCCTCAATAAAATTATTGTTTTGTATATATTTTAGAATCTGGTATAGTCTGAAATATTTTTCTAAATCCTCTATTCTCAAGATTTAAATACATTACCAAGGTTTCTCCTTCGAAATTTATCTCTTCTGAAATCATCTCTATAGCCTGTGGGTATTTTTCTTCATCAGCATGCCATGGTAAATCTAATAAAACTCCAAGTACGTATAAAAGTTCATCTTCAGTATGCTTTAGTTTTTTCTTAACTAAATAAGCTTCCTTTATTACAGGGTATTTTTTTAGTTGTACTTCAAGTTTGTAAATATTTCTTTCATCAAGATTATGTGGAATATATTCATCATCTATATTTAAAACACTTTTTTCTTCTTCAATTTCTTCAAGGTGTAGTGACTCATTATATGCCATTTCATAGTATTTTTCAGCTTCACTTTCTTTACCTTGAGAAACGAGAAAACTATATATAATTTCACAACCATCTATTATATATTCTTGATCTAATTCCATAGCTTTTTTAATATAATTTATACCACTTATATCTTCTTTTTCAACTAAAATCCTACCTAATGCAAAGTTTCCTGGTGCAAAATTTGGATATTCCTCAACATGTTGAACATATAGGGGTAGTGCAATTTCGCTTCCTTCAATAGCTTCTGTTAGATAGGACATATCCCATTTTTCTTCCTCATTTAACTTGTCTTTTTTTCCAAGTTCTAATAATCTTCCTTTTCCCTCTTTAAACATATTATGTCTTTCTATCCATTCTTCTCTTACGTCTTCTTGCCAAATCATATTTATCTTATCTATATAGTTTTGGATATTTTTTCCCAATAACCATATTGATGATTCTGAATTACTTGGTATAAAAGGCTCAATACAAATAGATTCTAGACGTTGCTTTAATGTTGGATGGGTATCAAAAATATCATTTTTTCCTTTTAAAGCTTCATTTATCCACTTTTTAGATATTTCATCATCTATATTGTCGCCAAAACTATTATTTAATTCCCTATATACAGAATGTGGAGGTTCACTTTCATCAACAATTCTTTTATAAACATTACTCCAAAATACTTCATCGATATATCTACCTTTAATATGTAAATTTATAAGGGCTGAAGCTGTATCATTAGGCCCTACTGCTTGTACTGAAAACCTATCTGCTTCATATTCATTTTGCCTTCTAAGGATAAATGAATATACTTCATATTTTGGCACATACCAGTCGAAAAACCATCTAAATATAAATGCACCTTTACTATTCTTCTTTTGAAATTCTTCCCTAATGTTATACCAAGTTATTCTCATTCTATAAATCCAATTTCCAAATTTACCATGATAATGTGATATATGTCCTATTTCATGGGCAAGTACAGCTTTAAGCTCTTCCTTAGATAAAGCCATCATAAGTGGAATACCTATTGTAAGATAACTTCTATTTCCAAATACTGAAAATACCGGTAGTTGTTGAACTGAAGCATTAAACTCATCATCAATAATAACTTTATGTATCTTTGATGCATTTGTATCTCTTCTTATCTCTTCAATAATATGAAAAAGTTCTGATGATTCTTCTTTGTTTATTTCTATACCTTGCGGCTTAGGTATTTTTACTAATAAAGATTTAATTATTAAATAGATTATTGAAACAAGTATAACCAATATGTTTCCCATTCCAATTGTTATATCTGTAGTTACTCCAATGTAGAACATTCCTAAAATAGCTCCTATTAATATTAAAAGAATTAGTCC
Organism: Sporacetigenium sp. TC11; assembly: GCF_058146105.1. Classification (NCBI taxonomy): domain Bacteria; kingdom Bacillati; phylum Bacillota; class Clostridia; order Peptostreptococcales; family Tepidibacteraceae; genus Sporacetigenium; species Sporacetigenium sp. TC11. The sequence goes on from NZ_JBYVNY010000007.1 coordinate 139,731, forward strand.
AATATAGGAATATCCAAGCATAGTAAATAAATATAATCTTAGTTTATACATACCTGGATTTTGATTAGCCAAGACCTCTATTTTCTTTATTTTTTTCTCAAATTTGTCCATAACTGCACCTACCTTTTATAATGTCTATTATTTAAATACATTATATCATCGGCATGCGTTTTTTTGTATATGGTATATATTTAAAAGGCTATGTTAACTAATTTGGTTGTTCATGTATTTATTTCTTAGTATAGGTTATATATAGATATATTATAGGACTAGGAGGTATAAGTATGGGATTAGATAAAACTTTAGAAAAACAAGTAAAAACATTAAATACTTCTGAACTTGAGGAACTATTTAGCCTTATAGGTTCTTTGCTTACTACAAATACTTATTCCTCCGAACTTAATAGAGAAATACAAGAAATAAAATTCTTTAAAGGTGAAATATGTCCTAGATGTAATAAAAGTCATATTATCAAATACGGCAAAAGATATGATAGAGAAAGATATAGATGTAAAACTTGTGGGAAAGTTTTTGATGAAAGAACTTCTTCTGTGATTTCTAGCACAAGACTACCTCTTGAAACATGGTTTAGATATATAAACTTATTAGTAAATAAGGCTACAATAAGAGAATGTGCAGAAGAATTACATATAAGCCTTAAGACATCATTCTTTATGCGTCATAGAATTTTAGATTGCTTGAGTGTAATACTTGGTAAAGGCTATGTTAGTGGAGTTATAGAAAGTGATGAAACATATTTTAGATTATCGTTTAAAGGTAATCATAGCAAAGGTAATAGATTTGTCATGCCTAGAAAACCTCATAAAAGAGGTGGTCAAAAACAAGGTAAAAGTTCAGGTAATAAATTAAGAGGAATATCTCACGAGAAAGTTTGTGTAGGCATATGTATTGATAGAAAAGGTGGGATAATCTCAAAGAAATTATACACTGGTAGAGTTAAATTTTCTCATTTGAAAGATTTCTTCAACAATAAAATTGAAGAAGGCTCTACTCTCTGTGTAGACTCTCATAAGTCATATATAAAGATTCCGACAGTTTTTAATGTTAGTCTTAAAAGAATAGATAGTGGTAAATATACTGATGGAATTTACCATATTCAACACGCAAATAGTTTTCATAGTCGCTTAAAAGGTTGGACTAGAGATTTTAATGGAGTATCAACCAAATATCTTCAAAACTACCTTACTTGGTTTAAATGGTGTGAAATTACAAAGAAAGAAAAAGATATATCTAAAATGAAAGAATTATTTTTAGGATTAGTCACTACTGAAAACTACTCCACCATCGAAACAATAAGAAATAGATATATAGAATTAACTTGAAACACTTTTGCATAACAGTTAGTATTGTAAATATGTAGAAGATGATATATACAGTTTAACTAGATATTTTTAATAGTTGTATAAAACTCTATAATGTGCTTAATTTATTATAACTACCTAATGAACTAAATATAATTTAGTAAAACCAATATAAAAAGGGGGGATTTTATTGGAATTTATTAAATCTATTGTAAAAAAACATAGCAAAACTATAGTTATTATAGATATTATTTTACTGATATTTTCTATAGGCTTTGGAAATAGTACATTTTTGAATGGAATAGTTATTTTCTTACTATTTCTTTTATTGGGATTTATGCCCGAAGAGGCTTTTGATGATGAGAAAGACAAAAAATAATTCGCAATTTTTATGTGATACACAGTAGTATAATACTGAGAACGAAAGAATAATTGATACTATTATAGTTGATGCTTAAAACATAAGTTTTTGAATATTACAGTATTTCATAGAGTGAACTTTTAATTATCATCACAATATATTATTATATAGGAGGTTTGTGTATGAATTTATTAAGAGATAAGTGTTCGAATTTTATAAGAGGTAATAAACACAGATTGTTAGTTTTACCTATTTATATCTTATGGGTAATTGTATTTGATTTAGTACTCGGTTTATGCATACCAGATTTATGGGATAGGCTTGTTGCTTGGTCTAAAAAAACTAGTTAAGATATGTGTAAATATTCATAGTTTATAAATAATACGAATAAAAAGAAGAAGGATACAGTCTGGATTAATATCCAGCCTGTATCCTTCTATTGCTTTAATTATTTATGTTAACAACCAAATTGTTTAACAGAGCCATTTAAAACTAATCAAAATCTCCCTGATTATTGTGTTGTACTAATGGCCTTATTTATTTCATCTAATGTTTTTCCTATCTCATCTTTTATAGAAATTACTTTGCTAGAGGTAGAATAAGGAGTATCGGTATAATTTATTATAATTATTTTAGCATTTTTAGGAGTATATTCTATGAGGCTTGCTACAGGATATACAACTAAAGATGTTCCTAACACCAATAGACAATGACAATTAGATACATTATTTATAGCTTCCGAGAATAAAGGTACATTCTCATCATATAAAACTATATCCGGCTTTATTAAGCCTCCACATTCACATCTATAATCTTTTAAGTATTGTTCTTGAGAATAAATCTTCTCGCAAATTAAACAAGTTCCCGTGTTAACATTCCCATGTATATGTAATACATTTTTACTGCCAGCTAATTGATGTAAATTATCTACATTTTGGGTTATAATACTTGAGATATATCCTTCTTCTTCCCATTTTGCTAATATTTCATGAGCTATATTTGGTTTAAACTTATGAAATACGAAAAATTCTTTGAAAAACTTATAAAACTTTTCAGTATTTCTTAAGAAATATCCTTTAGATAAAGCTACTTCGGGAGTAGTTGAATATATTCCATTTGATGATCTAAAATCTGGGATTCCAGACAAAGTACTAATTCCTGCTCCTGTTAATACTACTGTATTTTTTGATTCTTTTAAGATCTTCGCTATTTCTAAATACTTATTATCCAATATACTCACATCCTTTTTATTATTATATCCTTAAATATTAGGCTATGTTAGATAAAATATGAGTATATAAAATTTTATTTCGTAATATATAAAAAATATAATAACTCCAAAAAAATTATTAATATCAACATTTGCATTTTTAAACATTATAATAAAGGCATCACATCTACAGATATGATACCTTTATTATATATTTATCTAGCAAAATAGTTATTTATTATATCTTGACTAAGCTTTTGTTCAACTTCTATTATTTCTTTTACGATTTTATCCCTAGAATATACAATAACAGATTTATCGTAATCATTTATTTTATATAAACTAATTTGTTCTTTTGTACTTTTTTTAAATGCTTCTATATTTCCATATTTTAGATTATAGTTTTTATTAAATTCATCTATATTTTTTCCCATAAGTTCAGACTTAGTTTTTTCTAAATTAAAATCATTATAATCTATGGCTTTTGAATTATTGTAGTAGTTTATTATATATTCTGTGTTCTTGTATTCATTTTTAGGAATTTCTAAGAACTCCTTTATCTTTACTTCATTTATTTTATCTTTTTGTGCATAAACATAAAGTGCATTTTTTTCATCTTCTATTTCTCTATAAATAAATTCTTTTACTATAGGTATTTTATTAATTTCCTCTTTTTTATCAAAATCAGTTATATCTACAAAGTTAATTTCTTTATTATCAACATAATATGTAACTATATTAGGCTTATCTAACTTGACAAATAAATAATTTACATCTTTGCCTATTAATTCATCGGTGTTTTTTGAAAAGTAGTTCACATCTTTTACTGTATTTTTTTGTTCATCATTTTCATTTTTTGTAACTGACTTATTTGTACATCCAACTAAACTAAGGGTAATTAAAAAAACTGCTATTACCTTTTTTATCATCTTTCCACCTCCACATTAACTTAAGATATATTATTTTGTTAATTCTCAAAATTTATTATCCATAATATTCCTATAACCTTTTATAAATTATTGACTACTATGTAATATATAGCAACGGTTTATCCTTCTACATACATCAATAGATGCCATAAGGTTTTTTAAATTGACCTTTTTTTAAAATATAGTACAATGCATAACTAATTTAAATTTAATAATAAACTCTAGAAAACCACACATGTAGTGCTCCTTTGCGCGTAAATCTGATTACGGTACAAAGGGCTATATGTGTTTTTTTTGTTGCCAAAAATAGGTTAAAAGTTATTTGAGTAAAAGAAAAGAATAAAAAAGTGTTAATTAGAGTTTATATATGCGAGGTAATATATGATTAGATTTGAAAGAAATGCACAACTAGATATGGCAATGAAAAACCTTATGATATCTATGCTAGATATGAATGACTACCTCTCATCTATCCTGAATTATATGGGGGAGATTCTTACTCCTAAGAAAGAAAAAGAACTATTAGGAATACTTGAAGAGTATAATATCCCTTATAAAAATCTGAGATACGATGTGAAAATTCTGACTGAAAATCCATATTTCAGGGATATCAAACTCGAAAGTGTTCATTCTCAAAGTGTAAGGTATGAGAAAGACACCATAAAAAAGAGAACTTTAATAAACATGGATTTCCATAAACCTTTAGGGAAATATCTATTTCATCACCATCCCATGGGATACTTTGAAACAGACATTGATTTACCAGTCCTGAAGGAAGGCTATGATAAAGTATGGATGTCACCTACTATTAGTGAAATTGAGAGAGGCCATGGGAATTGTATGACTATGGGACTTGGAATCGGAGTCCTTCCTTATCTTTGGTTGCTAAAAGATGAGGTAGAAAGTGTAACTATAGTTGAATTTAACAAGGATGTAATTGATTTGTTTGAAAAGTACATTTGAACTCAGTTTAAAACTAATAAAAAACTAGAAATTATTCATGGCAATGCCTTTGACTATTATAACGAAGACTTCCTAAATAAATTTGATTATGTCTATGTGGATTTTTGGGAATCTAATGGAGATTGTTTAGATTTTTATACAAGACTTATGGAAAAAAGAATCGACCTAAATCATATCGACTACTGGATTGAGGATTCCATACTTTATGATATAAAGTATATAGTAGCGCCATACCTTTTTACCTTGTATCAAGGTAAAAGTATAGCCAATTTTATCTCATCCCTTGATGATGAAACTAAAGAGTTTTCTAAAAAAGTAAACAGATACTTTAAGAGTAGGAATGATTTAATAAGAACAGAAGATCAACTACTAGATATCATAAATAAAAAAGATGTTTTAAGAGAGATACTCTCTCAATAGAAAATTAACATATAAAAATGACTTACAACAAAATCAGGAAATTTATATAGGATTTAACTTTATAAGGTATATGATTATATAATTTGGTAAATATTATTTATTGATTGTCGTTAACAAAGGAGGCTAAATTGATGAAAACTCGTGTAGATAAGGATTTATGTATTGGATGTGGATTATGCCCATCTATGTGTCCAGAAATATATGAAATGGATGATGATGGATTGGCTATAGCTAGAAATCCCGAAGTAGAAGGTGATTTAGCTGATTGTGCAAAAGAAGCAGCAGAATCTTGTCCCGTTGATGCAATATCAGTTGAATAAAAAAAGAGTGTGTTTTCAACTAAAACACACTCTTTTTTGTGTTGTTTCTATTATGATTTTTAGTGCGATTTTATAATTTGCATCTCAAAAGTAAACCCGTTAGTATTATATATAGTCTTTTTTTACTGCGCAATATCTATAAAATCAAATTTAGCAACATCGAATAACCCTTTGTCAGTTATTTTTAAATTTGGAATTACAGGTAAAGATAAGAAAGATAAAGTTAAAAATGGATTAAAACTTATATTAGGTGCTATTTCACTTATAGCACTATGAAGTTTATCAAGGTCGTATATAACTTCTTGTGAACTTCTACTAGTCATAAGTCCTCCAATTTCAAGTTGCGTAGAAGCAAGTACCTTATTATCTTTAACTACTATTATTCCTCCACCCATCTTTCTTAGTTCATTTACTGCAAATATCATATCTTCATCATTGCATCCACTTACAATAATATTGTGAGAATCATGTGCTATAGTAGTAGCAATTGCACCTTCTTTTATACCTAACCCATTTATAATACCTAATCCGATATTTCCAGTACCTTTATGGCGTTCTATAACTGCTATCTTAATTAAATCTTTTTCTATATTAGAAGCAAATTCTTCATTATAATCAAGTTTATCAATATCTATTTTTAAGTGGTTGCTCTCTAGTTTATTTTGTATAATTCCAATAACATTTAACTTAGTCTTATTTTTTAAAGTTATAGTTAAATCTTCTTTATTTATATCTAAAATATTAATACTGTTTTCTATATTATATATATAATTTTCCTTTTTCTCATTAACCAAAACTTTATTATCTTTTACTACTAACTTCCCATTTTTATAAACAGAATTTATCTTAAATTCCTCTAAATTATCTAATATTATAAAATCAGCTATAAATCCAGGTGCAATAGCTCCTATATTTTTCAAGTTATAACACTCTGCAGTATTTAATGTAGCCATTTGTATAGCTGTTTCTGGTTTCAGCCCGTATTTGATAGCCATCTTAATTGAATTATCTACACTACCATTTTTTATTAAATCATCTATATGCTTATCATCTGTACAAAAACAAACTCTTCTAGAGTTAGCTATACTAGTAGCTTTTATTAGTTCATTAAGGTTCTTTGCAACAGTTCCTTCTCTTATAAGGACATACATTCCTCTTCTTAATCTATCTATAACTTCTTCTTTAGTATGACACTCATGGTCTGTTGTAATATTAGCTGTAGTATAAGCATTAATCATAGTTTCATCAAATCCGGCTCCATGGCCATCAATTACTAATCCATTTTGTTTTGCATCCCAAAGTTTATTAATCATGTTTTCTTCACAGTTTAATACAGATGGATAACTCATGACCTCAGCCAACCCCAAAACCTTATTGTCCTTATATAAAGGTAATAGGTCATTACTTTCTAGTTTTGCTCCACTACTTTCAAAGCTAGTTGCCGGAACACATGAAGATAGCATAAAATAAAAATCTAAAGGAAGATTCTCGCTTAAATCCATCATAAGTTTTATACCCTTAACCCCTAAAACATTTGCTATTTCATGTGGGTCTGTAATCATTGAAGTTATTCCATGAATAATTGCCCCTTTGTAGTATTCATTCGGTGTTATTAAAGAAGACTCTATATGTGCATGAGCATCGATAAGCCCTGGGCATATGTATTTATTAGTACCATCTATAACTGTTTTTCCATCATAATTTCCAATGCCTACAATATAACCATTGTTTATAGCTACATCACTAATAAAGGTATCATTTTGAAATACATCTATAATTTTTATATTTTTAATAACCAAATCACATATTTCATTTTTTATTGCTGCTTTGATATTTTGTACGAATATTTTTTTGTCCATAGTAATCCACCCTCAATAAATATTTAACCTTCGTGGATTATATTCTTCATAGTCATACTATTTAAGGTAGTACGGTAGATACGCTCAAACCATATTTTCGAGCTTATACGAAGGTTATTTTTACTATTATATTATTCTAAATTATCTTTGTCAAAGTATTTAATTTAATGTAGAAGGTGATTTAGCTGATTGTGCAAAAGAAGCAGCAGAGTCTTGCCTTGTTGATGCAATATCAGTTGAATAAAAAAGGAGTTGCATTAGCAACTCCTTTTTACTATTTATAAATTTATTTCCTCATATCATTAAATACAGATCTTAATTTCATTGTAGACTTTAATGACGAATCTACAATTACAAAAGCAAGTATTATAAATCCAATATATTTTCCAGATATTATATTTAATAGTGAAAGAAATCCTACAATAGCATAGAAAAGTCCTTCTATTAAATACAACAACTTCTTAGATTTTATGTATTTTTTCATAGCTTCATCATTAATATTTATTTTATTTTTATTGCCATATCGAATTGCTGAAAAGATAAGTGTTATACCTAGCAAAACCAAAACTAAACTCAATATTTTTATAGTCATTTCTTGCCTCCCGTAATGTCATAATTTAGTTTTATTATAATATATAAAGATTACAAATTGTAGTTAAATTAATCTGCTATTAAATTAATTTTATCTACAATACTATCAATTATTGAATCTATATCTCCATAGCCATTATATATAACGTGAATTACAACATCTCCTTTAGAGACATATACGTCCTTATATATATCAGATTCCCAAACAAGTAAATTATCTAACTCTTTGTGATTTATCTTTCTAAATTTTTTATTTTCATCTCCAGTATTATATCTTTTCATCAAATCAGAAATAAGGTCATTAGACATAGTCCCAAATCTAAGCTTATACACCTTTGTATAAATATTTGGTGAGTACTCTGCATTTCCATCTTTCCACTTTTTATTTGAAACAACACCTTGCTCATCAGATTCATATTGTATTGGTGATAACAAGCTCCAATCACGGGTGTACCTATTACCCCAATCAACATTGTCTTCTATGTATGATTTTTCTCTAACTAAATTAGGATCTTTTTCTATATCTTTTAATCTTATAATAGGTAAATCAATATTATTAATTGGCAATGTTTTAACATCACTAATTATAATCTCAGTCAAAGAAATTAAAATTGGAGTAATAACAACTATAGAATAAAAAACATTACTAATACAATTTAATCTATAACTCTTCTCCCATTTAGCATTATGATTAATAGGGTTGCCTTGTTTAAGACTTTTTCGCAAAAAGCTAATACCTATAGCCCCATTTATTGTACTATATACTGAATTTGCTATTGGTATAATTAATACAATTTGGGAAATAGCATTCCCATCTACCAAAGATAAAGTAGGTGTATTATCAATAGTCCAATTATAATAAGTCATACCTATAAAAATAACAATCCAAATTATACTTCCTAAAGCACTAGATCTAAATTTTTTGTTCAATTTTTCTAATGTATGAGATTGTTCATCAGGGTCCATATAAAATTCAGGTGCATTTATGTAAGCAGGTGATGAGAAAACATGAAACTCATTATAACTTGTAACATAGTCCCATCCCATCTTAGAATAACTTTCCTTTTGTTCTGCTGTTATATCATCATCTTGTAATACATCTATTCTATATCTCATTTCTTTAGATTCACCTTTTACAAACTTAGTAAAATACATTCCAGTATGTTTTAGGTGAAGCCCCTGTAAAGCCATATCTTCAAACCAACTCTCATGTTCGCCAATACGCCAATAATTACTAAAATTTAATTTATACACACTCTTACTTATTAGAATCACCTTCTTTTTTCTTATTAGTACTATTTCTAACATATCAAAAACAAACAGTTATGTAAATAAAAAAACTACTTGGAATCCTATACGTTTTTATAAATTATTGAATAATAACTTCAAACTATACTTGGAAAATCAGCTTTTACCAGCGGATTAGTACTTCTGCCAGGTGCATTATTAATGGCAGTTATGATGGTAGTGTCTGGGCGTCTATTTGATAAATATGGTTTAAAAAAGTTAGCAATACCTGGAATTATTTTATTGATTATTTCTACTTTCCCTTTTGCAAATTTGCATAAGGATGTATCCACTATGTATATTACTGTGCTATATGCAATTAGATATATTGGAATTGCCCTTGTTATAATGCCAATGCAAACAGCTGGAGTGAATGATTTACCTAATAAACTGCTGCCACATGCAAATGCTGTTGTTAATACAGCAAAACAAGTAGCAGGATCTATTGGATCTGCAATATTAATAACTATAATGTCTAATGTTGCAACTTCTAATGCTCCAGCTAAGTCTCTTGCTAAAACAAATATGGAGCTTTATAATTTGGGAATGTTAGATGCTGCAATAAAAGGTATGAATACTACATTTATATTTGTTATAGCTTTAACTATAATTGCTTTAGTTGTATCATTCTTATTAAATGATAAAAAGAAAGAGAACAGTCCTGCTATAACTAATGATGTAGAACAGCTTGCATAACTGTAAATAGTAAAAGAGAGTGTTTTACACTCTCTTTTTTGTTTAATACATAGTAATATTACCTTAATACTATTAGTTACTTTTTTAGTATACATATATATCTGAGAATTCAATGTTTATTTTCTCAATTATATTACTTTGAAAATTTTCATTACTATTTTCAACACAACATTCTGTTGTTTCAGATATAGGTAATTCAATAATAAATTCGCTACCTAAACCTTCTATACTTTTTAGTGTTATAGTTCCTTTATGTAGTTCAACTAAAGACTTTACAAGAGATAAACCAATTCCACTTCCTTCTGTATTTCTTGTAAAAGACTTGTCAGCTTGTCTAAACTTTTCAAAGACGAAACGCTGTTGTTCATTAGAAATACCTATTCCATTGTCTTTCACACTTATAATTACGCTATTTCCCTTATCATAAATATCAATATTTATAGTACTATCTTCTCTTCTAAATTTAATGGCATTAGAAATTAAGTTTAGAATTATTCTCTCTACAGCATCCAAGTCAAAATTTAGATATTTTTCTTCTACATCTGTATCAAATATTAAAGTCATACCGTGTAATTCTATATAACTTGCAACAGATTGTGCAATATCTTCTACTACTGATACTATGTTATTATATGTTAAGTTTAATGACAAAAATCCTTCCTCTATCTTAGTTGAATCTATTATATTGTTAACTAGTCTCAAAAGTCTATAGCAATTTTGCTTTATTATTGAATTATATTTTTTTATAAATTCATCATTAGAATTTGACTCTACTACTTGAAGTGCACTATAAATAACATTTATTGGAGTTCTAAGTTCATGAGATAAATTTGCAAAAAACGCTGTTTTTAATTTTTCACTTTCTTGGGTTTCATTTAATAATTTTACAGCTTTCTCAGCTCTTTTTCTTTCTGAAATATCATACATAACACCTAAATAAGAATTATTTTCTTTTGGTTCTAAAGGAATGCATTTAATTTCAACATCTTTTATTTTTCCATCGAAGTCAATTATTTCATATTCTCCAAAATTAATAATAGGATTAATACTATTTTCTTGATCCTTTAGTTTTTTTGTTAAATCATCTAAGTGATGTTTTGGAAATAGTTCAAAAGGAGTTTTCCCTATTAATTCTTTTTTACTTTTTGCTCCAAAGAGTTTTATAGCTGCTGTGTTTACATATGTAATTTTGTAATTTTGTCTACAAATAACTGCATCTGGCAAAAATTCTATAAGAGCTTTATAATTATTTTTGCTAATATTAAGTTTTTCATTAATTTCTTCAACTTTAGCTCTTTCTTCATTTAAACTAGTAATAGCTTTTTCCAATTCTATCGTTTTGAATTCAAGTTCTATATTTTTACTATTTAAATCATCAAAAATAGCTTTTAAAGGTTTTCTTATTATATTTTCAACCAGAGCTTTATATAAAAAGTAAAAAGATATAAATTTTAAGATATGAACTAATATATCAGCATCATGGTAAACAAAGTCATTTATAATGAACATATATCTTACTACAATTGATGATATTAAGTATACACTTAAGTAAAACGCTGTTTTTTTACTAAAATATGATTTATTTTTGATAAAAAGTATAGTAGATAAAACCATACACAAAATTACTATGTATCCAGAGATAACAGAAAACGTAGTTTTTCCATAACCAACAATAAAGCATGTTGGAAAATAGTTTGTTGAAAAAATTATATGTAATAAGAATAAAGAAAGAAATGTATAAAAATAAAGTACTACATACTTATTAAAACTTTTATATAAAAAAATGAAGGACGTTAATATTGATAGTGCTTCTACAAGTCTAAAAGCTATATTTAACTGAGCAGATATATTTATTAATTCTTTTCCATTATACATAGAACTCATATAAGTCATTGCATGTAGAAAATTAAAAAACGATACAAATCCAAATACAATTCCTAAAAAAAGAAAGTATTTATTTCTCGATGTTTCATAGGAATTGATGACAATTATAACAAAACTAAAACATATAGCTGTGTTTAATGTTTCAATCATACCGTGAGATACTATATAATCTACAGTTCCTACATATAAAACAAATAGTAAAAAAATTATTAATATAATGTATTTATGAATATCATATTTGCTTAATATACCTTGTGATTGAAAATGCCTTGAGAACTTTTTGTCAACAGCTTCCATATTCATACCCCCACAATTATATTTTAGTATAATAATCTTTTACCTTATTCTATATTATTCTACAATTTACTTAAAATTCCTCCTTTATATTCAGAATATTTTATGTATTCTGTCTATTTCTTTTGTATAATAAAAAGGTCCAAGCATTATTGCTCAGACCATGTTGTATCTTTGTTTATATCTTTGTAAAAATTAGCTATACGCTACTATTTCTTCATTTACAGAAGATTCTGAAACGTTCTCACTATAACTTAGATAGAACAATTAAAAAGGAGTCCTTATGGACTCCTTTTGATATCTATGCAGCTGTTTCGTTCTGTTCTTTTGTGCGTCCAACTGGATTTAATTCAAGTACAATTAATTTTTCACTTTGTAACTCTTCATAAGTTATTTCATCTATCAAATTTAATTTCATTAAGTCTTCTTCTGTTGTAGGTGCTGGGTATTTTCTACGTCTTAGACTGCCGTATCTTTTCTTATTATAATGACCCCATGCCGAAAGCAATATATACATTGATACAAATAAAATAATACCTATCTTAATAATATACCATATATCATTATTAGTCATTTTGAAAATAGTTTTGAATAATGCTGGAAATTCATGATTAAGAGAAAATAGGGAGTCTACAAAGAAGTATACTACAGTTAAACAATAAGTCCACACTAACAGTGTAAATAACCCAACTATGACTTCTTGCCACCAAGATCGTTTTGATTTTATGATAAATGATTTGTTTAATTGGATTTGCGCGTTCCTCTGTCTGGACTTGACCATGTGGCATAGCCCCCCTTCACTCTACTTTTGATAGCTTTAGGTAAAGCGAACATTACAATCAATGTATTTAGTATCCAATAAATAAATGGATACCAAGCTCCCCATAAAAGGTAAGGTGAAATGTTGTCGTATTTACTATCTATTATACATGATATTATCAATTGTATCAAACATAAGAAAACTAAGCAAAAAGATGAAAAAGTGAACCATATCAATACTTCCATGATATTTTTTGCCGTTATTAAGTAATAAACTGTTACAATTATCCAGGAAAAATTCCAAAAAAGACTAGCCCATTGTTCATAATAAATTGGCCACAAACGGCGATGGCGCCAATCAAGTATTATTCTCCAATGGCGAAATATTACTTCTTGCCCTCCCTGTGCCCAACGAATCCTTTGTCCCCAAATTCCTTTAAGAGTTTCAGGTACTAACATCCAACAAAGGGCCCTTGGTTCATAACGTATATCCCAAAATTTTTCTTGTAATTTCCAAGAAACAGATATGTCTTCTGTTATCATATCGTGATCCCATAACCCTACATCAACAAGTGCTTTTTTTCTAAAAGCCACACAAACTCCAGAAACTGTCATTACCTTTCCCCAAATTCTTTGTGCTCTTTTTATAATACCAATAATTGATGCATATTCAACAATTTGAAGTTTAGCTAGTAATGTATCTCTATTTCTAATCCTCGGATTCCCAGTCACAGCCCCCAACCTTTCACCTCTGTGTAAAAAATGATAAATCAAATAATGAGCTGCATAAGGATCCAGTATTGCATCTGAGTCAACACATACTAAATACTCAGCTTTTGAAGCAAATGTTGCTAACTTAAGGGCAGTTGCTTTGCCACGATTTTCTCTACAATCTATGACTTTTAGACTATCGTATTCTTTTTCCAATCGACGTAATATTTCTCCCGTTTTATCCTTGCTACCATCATTTACTGCAATAATTTCCTTATTCTTATAAGCTATTTTGTCCATATAATAAATAGTTTCTTCTACCGTACCTTCTTCGTTATAACAAGGTATTAATATGCTAATCATAGGCCAGTCAGTTTTATCAATTTCTAAATCTATAGGATGTTCTCTTTTTCTTATAAATACTATACAACCAGCAATCCAAAATAAAGACATTACAAAGGTATACCAAAAAACGTAATTTGACAAGAAATCAATAAATTTATTCATTCGTATTACCTCTTTATATATCAAATTGAATAATTATCTTTATTCTATGTGCATATATTTATCTGTTTTGAAGTAATATATTCAATATTTGTATATATTGTCTTTATCTTTACTTGTGCTGGACATAACTCATGACAACACATACATTCAATACAAGCACTATAATCAATTTGTTTAGTATCTATACCGGTCAACTTTCTACACACATATTGCACACTTACATATTATATTCAATTAAGCTAACTATAGATACCTAATTAAAAAAGTCACTAGAATTAATCTAGTGACTCCTTTTCTAATTTGTTGCTTTTGCCAAACATTCTTTGCTTTCAACTTTTATATTAAATATTTCATCAACTAAATTTTTAACTAAACTAGGAACTACTTCATAAGAATAATCAACTAAAATTCTTTCAGTAAATTTATGTGCATCTCTTCCGTGTGGTCCGTAGTTTATAACTGGAACATTAAGCTTTTTGATTTCATCTAATGGAAGAGTGTACCTATATCCAAGTGATGGCATATTAGGTTTTAAGTAATCCATAACCTCTTCTGCATCTTCTAGTGCAAAGTAACTTAGGTCAGATAAACCTTGGAAGTATTTTTGCTTTTTAATTTCTACTCCATACTCATTATTTGCTTTTTCTATTATTCTATCAGCTGCTTCTATTAGCTTTCTATCAAATTCTCTTTCTTCATTAAGCCCAACGTGAGGATAATATGGTGGAGCAAAGAATATTACTATCATAGGACTTCTATCTTTAGAAAATTTGTGTACTTCTGCAACTACATTAGAACTAACTCCTCTTTCATCTAGAGTTTCATCTTCTAACCAAACCTTTATCATTTTATCTATATGATTTTTGAATTCTTCTCCGTTATGAGCTAAAACTTGGTTATATAGCTCATCAAAAGTTAAAACTTTAATATCAAACTTAGGTTCTTTTAAAGGTAGCCTCGATAGTCTTTTATAAATTTCTGCTTTTTCCTTAACCTTTTCATTAGCAGCTTTTATTGCTTCATTTGCTACTTTTGTAAGTCTCTCAACAGCTTCTTTTGGATTCATCTTCATTGTTTGAAGATTATAATACATAACTCCCGCTACTGGTGTTTGAACGTTGTAAAGCTTCTTTGTATCTTCATATTTTAGGCAAGTAGGAGGCATTGTAACTTCACCATCTACTTCTTCACATAAATCTGTACTTACTTCTAATCTAGATAATAACTCTCCTGCTATAAGGTTTGCATTAAGTCCTGATAAAGATTCTCCTACGTGAGTTTCCTTACCTACTATATAAAATCCTGGAAGCAATTTTCCTACTGTTCCAAGATATATATATTTGTTATCATCTCCAGGATATGATGCAAAGTCAGGTTCACAGTTTAAAACAGCTAGAGGCTCTAAGTTGTATTTTTCTATAACTTTGTTAGCAAAAGGAATTGCAGCAATTGCCCCTTCTGAGTTAGTTTCTTCATCAGGTACAGCAAGTAACATTATATTACCTTCAAAGTCTTCTACTTGACTATAATATTCAAGTAAAGACATTTGTATAGCAAGACCTGTTTTCATATCCATTATCCCTCTACCAAATAGCCATTCACCAGATAATAAATCATTTCTAGAATCTTCATCTAATGCATCTGGGTTTAATCTCTTTGTGTATTCATATGGATTAAATATATATTCTTTTAAACTTCCAGCATCATCTACTCCAACTGTATCTAAGTGTGCAACTGTTAAAAGAGTTCTAGGACTTTCTTTTTTGCCTCTCATTAATGCACATACAGCAAATCTATTTAATTTATCATTTAATGGAACTAAATTTAAGTGTTCAGGATTTTGCCTATAGTATTGTAGTTCTGATAATTTATTGTATATAAGTTTAGCCATATCACTTTCTTTTCTTGTTCCTGAAATACTTTCTTGAGCTACTAAATCAAACGCTAACCCCTTTAGACCTTCTTTATTATTCCATTTCATATATATATATATCCCCCTTATTATTTATACCAATTCCTTTTTATTATCATTTTTATACATAAGCTCTTTGTTACCAAAAAACTCTTTAGATAATCTTCGAACTTCTGGAGAAAGTTTTAAAACTCCTATTATATTTGCAATTATTACTCCAGCTAGTGTGAAGTCTAGAACAACTACTAAAGTATTTAAATTCCAAACAGCTCCTAAAAATATAAATGCAAGATATACAACTCTCATCATTTTTGAAAATTTAGTTCCAAATAGGTACTCAGCTTGTTTTTCACCATAAAATATTATTACTATTATAGTAGAAAGAACAAATAATAACATACATACTGTTAAGAACCCTCCACCTAAACCATTTCCATATACACTTTGGAATGCTAATGAAGGCATTGTAGCAGCTTGAGATGATTCTACTGTATTCCATACCCCAGTAGTTAATACTAATAATCCAGATATAGTACATATGAACATAGTACTTACTATAATTTCAAATATTCCCCATAAACCTTGTCTTGCTGGATGATCCGTAACTGCTGCACTATGTGCTATTGTAGATGTGCCCATCCCTGCTTCATTAGAATATGCTCCTCTTGCAGCGCCAGCTTTGATAGTCGCCGCTACTACAGAACCAGTAAACCCTCCAACAGCGGCCATAGGTTTGAACGCTCCTTCAAATATAAGAGCAAAAGCCTGAGGTATACTAGCATAATTGATAGCTATAACTATAAGTGCTAATAAGAAATATGTAACTGCCATAAATGGAACCATTTTTTCTGTAACTTGACCTATTCTTTTTATTCCACCATATACAATAGCCCCTACTATTAAAACTAATATAACTCCTGATATCCATCCTGGTACATTAATTGTAGCTGCACTTTGAACAACTGAAGCTGCTTGCAATCCCACTGATGGAGCTATTTCTATCATAAGGAAAAATGCAAATATAGTTCCTAATAACGGAAGTTTTGCACCATCTCTTAAATAATACATAGGTCCACCTACAAAATCTCCATCTTCATTTTTCACTCTGTATTTTATACCTAAAATTATTTCAGAGTACTTTAGGGCACATCCGAACATAGCAATTAGCCACATCCAAAATATTGCTCCAGGACCACCTGCCGCTATAGCTAAAGGAACCCCAACTATATTAGAAGCACCTATTGTTGAAGCTAGTGCAGAAGTTGCAGCCTGAAACGGCGACACAGTTCCATCCCCACTTCCCTTTGTGAACATTTTTCCAAATGTTTGTTTAAGTATAAAAGGCAAATACCTAAACTGAAAAAATCCCAGTACGAATGTCATTACTATGCCTCCACCCACAAGCAAAAGTAATACTGGATAAGTCCAAAGCCAAGATGTAATGTTGGTGAATAATTCAACCATAAAAAAAATACCTCCCCCTGATTTTGTTTTTATATTTAAGGAAACTATGTTCCTATAAATATCGTATTTAAAATCGTATATTTTTTTAATTAAATCAAATATTTGGAAAACTCTTCTTAAAAGTATTTTAATACAGTAATTCAAAAATAAGAACTTGATTTTTCAGTATGATTATACTTCATTTTTCTTTCTTTTCTAAATATTAAATTGTTTATATATATAAATTCATTTGCTTATTGTATTTTCATATAAAATTTCGATTTTATTAAGTTTTTTACAAAAAAAAAGAAGCAGTTAAAAATATAACTTCAATAAAAAATTTTTCATTATAAAAAATTTTTTAACTGTGCAGTATTTTTTCTACTTCATATAATAAAATTTTAATTCTTAATGAATAATAACAACAATAACTGCAAATAACAATAATAGAACTTAATACATAAAGGAAGCTCTATTTTTACATTATTAAAAACTCTAAATTACTATATACCCAATGTTCTGCATCTAGATCTCCTGCTATTATTTTTATTAGTTCATATGTATCTTTAGAAATAAACACCTTTTCTTCATATATCCTTGAACATAGATGCTTTAAAGATGATTCATAATCCTCAGATTCTAAAATCTTTTTAGCTATAATTATATCCTCAAATGGTAATATATTTATCTGACTTAATAAGTTAATAATCTTTTTATCTATTTCCACAATTCACACCACCTTATTTAGCTCCCTGCTGCAGTTTTTTTCATCTAACAACCCTTTGTTTAAGTCTAGTTATAGTATACCTATAAGGCATATAAATTACTCCTATAGACTTTTCCATTGTTTTAAAATTCCTTTTTTATATCCTTTATTACATCTACGATTATTAGTTACAATTTCAATGGCTTTTTTAAATAATTTTATATATACCAACAAATTTTCATAAAATAACATAATATATGTTCGTATTTTAGGTAGTATTTTTTCGTTTAAGCTTGAACATAAAAAAAGAGGCAATTAAGACGATTTTAAGTCGTATTAACTGCCTCTTTTAATTTCTTGCCAAAGAACAATATTAGAATCTAAAATCTCGTTTTCCACCCTTTAATTCTGTAAGATGCTCTTTTGTTATTGTTTTAACCTTTTCATTAGGTATCTTTTCAACTTCCTCAATAATTAATGCTTCACCATTTTCCTTTGTGTCATTAGAAGCATAGTCCTCTAAATATTCTTTAAGAGTCATCAAAGCATTTGGCTGACAACAATTTGCAATCTGTCCTGATTTAACAAGTTGCATGAAACGGTCACCAGTTCTTCCTTCACGGTAACAAGCAGTACAGAAACTTGGAATATAATTCATCTTTAAAAGCCAGTTCACTATTTCGTCCAGTGTACGATTATCATTAACATCAAATTGTGCAGAATTATCATCTTCTAATTCAGGTTCAACATAACCACCAACACTAGTTCTAGAACCACCACTAATTTGTGATATACCTAATTCAAGTACACGTTCACGTGTTTTCTGAGATTCACGAGTAGATACAATCATACCTGCATATGGTGCTGCAATACGAAGTATTGCTACAATTTTTGCAAAAATATCGTCTGATATTCCATTTGAAAAGTTTTCAGGATTAATATCATCTGCTGGGCGAATACGAGGAACACTTATAGTATGTGGTCCAACTCCCGTTGTAGCTTCTAAATGCTCAGCATGCATTAGTAATCCAACAAAGTCATATTTGTACATATTAAGACCAAATAAAACTCCAATACCTACATCATCGATACCAGCTTCCATAGCACGATCCATTGCCTCGGTGTGATATGCATAATCATGTTTTGGACCTGTAGGATGTAGCTCTTCATAAGCCTTCTTATTGTATGTTTCTTGGAAAAGTATATATGTTCCTATACCTGCATCCTTTAACTTTTTATAATTTTCTACCGTTGTAGCAGCGATATTTACATTTACACGTCGTATTTCTCCATTTTTATGTTTTATACTATATATTGTCTTGATACTTTCAAGGATATATTCAATTGGATTGTTTATAGGGTCTTCTCCTGCTTCTAATGCTAAACGCTTGTGTCCCATATCCTGAAGTGCAATTGTCTCTCTCCTAATTTCTTCCTGAGTCAACTTCTTTCTTGCTATGTTCTTATTATTATAGTGATATGGACAGTAAACACATCCGTTTACGCAGTAATTTGAAAGATATAAAGGAGCAAACATTACAATACGATTGCCATAATTTCTCTGTTTAATTTCCTTTGCAAGTTTAAACATTTTTTCATTTTCATCTTCTAAGTCACATTCTAACAATACAGCAGCTTCTCTATGAGTTAAACCCTTACGATCCTTTGCCCTTTCAATAAGGCTGCTTATAAGTTCACGATTGCTTTTATTTTCTTTAGCATAGTTAAGAGTATCCATAATTTCTTGATCACTAATAAATTCAGTTGCAATTTTAGACTTAATGTTATACATTAAAAACCCCTCCTATTTTGTCATTTACTCTCCAATAGAAACCTTTGAGTAAACTGTTTTGATATTTACATCGGGTAACATTCCTAATTTTCCAGAAAGAGCACTTATAACATTATTAGGTGCATCAATAACTACACTTATTATGTTAATACCTCGTTTTTCGTAGGGGATTCCCATTCTGCCTATAATATATTTACTGTATTCGTGCAGAATAGCATTTAAATTTTCTATTGAATCTTTGCTTTCAACTATAATTCCAATAATAGCCACTCTTGTTTCCATTTTTTTAATCCTTTCATTATAAAAATAAAAAAATCCTTGGCACCATAGAGGAACAAGGATAGCAAATAAATCGCAAGTAATCATAAAAACGATTTCCCCGAATTTATAACAACTATTCTCTCGCCTTCTAATTTGGGACTAACCCTCATTCATTCAGTACGATACTTTTTAATGTTAAATCTTAGATATTATACTTATGCTATTTATTATATCAGAATATCTATCACATTGCATCATTTTTTGACAAATTTTAAACAAACAAATTTTTACTTGCTTCCGCAATCGCTATAAATTCATTGTAACTTAGTGAGATTACATATAAATTATGCTATAATTTCCTTAAACTAAATCAGAATCTTATATTTTAATATAGAAAAGGAGATTATAATGAAAATAAATTTAATGCTTTTTGTATCATCAGTAAAAGACCAAAACGAGAAGAATATACAAGAGATGATGATGAAAACATTTGAATCTAATATTCGCCCTTTTGAAGGTGATATAATAGATGACCCTGGATTTGATCCAAAATTTCACAATGGATATGAAGTTGTAAAAGTTACTATTAATTATGCTTCTGATGAATGTTGGGTTTCTTTGACACCACTTGCCATAGAACTTGAAGAAATTAAAATAGAGATGTATATAGAGAAACTTAAAGCACACGGTTGGCGTATTATCTCAAAAGAGGAGAATTAATTCTCCTCTTTTGAGATAATAGTATATAAAAATTACGAATGTATACCATATAAATTCAGCAGGAATTTTTTCGAATATTTCACTTTCTTTAAGTCCATGATTTTATATTTTCTTAATAAAACTTTTGAATTTTACAGTTGAATCATAGTTGGAATGTGACTTGTATAGTTTAGAAAATCATTTACGATCTCATTTGTTTTGACTTTCATATACCCAGTAGTAGTCCCATCACTACATCCATACCACTCTTCCAGAAGTACATCCTTATCGAAAATAACTTTCACGAGATTGTCCTTGTCCATTAAAACACTAAATACTGTCGCAGCACCAATTTTTGTGCCCAAAATATTTTCCATCAGCTCAGCAGGAGCAAAGGATACACGAGAGATGCCCAGTGCATTGCTGAAATCCTTTGATTTAAATGGCTTATCTGCAGTAGTTACAAATAAATAAAACTCTGTTTTTTGCCTATTGCATAAGAATAACGTTTTTACCATTTGCATATCTAGTTTTTGATTGATAGATATACAATCCTCCATTGAAATTGCTTCATCAGTATCCACACGTTCAAATGAAATCTGTAACTTTTCCAGTGATTTGTAGGTCATTTCTTGTAGCGGAGACTTATATAAGTCTGGTGCTTTATCCATAATATAACTTACATAAAACATCTTTATACACCTTTTTCCTTTCTAAACTTGAATTTTTAACGACAATAGTATATCATATTCCCATGTATTACAAAACCGAATGTTTTTCATGTTATATATGACAAAATCACATAGAAAGGAGAAAGAGATATGAATATTCAAAAATATATGGCATTTGTAAAAGCAGTGGAATATGGGAGCTTTACAAAAGCTGCTGAAGCATTGAACTATACACAATCTGGCATCAGCCGTATGATTAACGATTTAGAAACGGAATGGGGTGTTTCTCTACTTGAAAGAGGGCGTGCAGGTGTCAGTTTAACCTCCGACGGTTTGAACTTACTGCCACAATTAAAAAGAATCTGCAATGAGCATGAAATATTAATAACACAAATCAAAGACTTACATGATATTCAGTCTGGGATAATTCGTATAGGAACATTTTCCAGCGTGGCAACCCATTGGCTTCCTAATATGATTAAGGTTTTTCAGAAAGAATACCCAAAAATTAATTTTGAACTACTGCTTGGTGATTATACAGAAATTGAAAACTGGATTTTAGAAGGACGTGTTGACTTCGGATTTTTGCGACTTCCTACAAAATCTGAACTCGAAACTATGTTTTTGGAACAAGACCGTTTGCTAGTAGTGGTTTCACAAGATCATCCGCTTGCTACCTGTGATAAGTTTCCAATTAGCGAGTTATTGAATACTCCGTTTATGCTATTGGAAAAGGGTTCAAAATCAGAAATTTCCGAAATTTTCGAGAAGCATAATATTTCACCCCAAATTCATTTCACAACATGGGATGACTATGCTATTATGTCTATGGTAGAAAACGGGCTTGGAATCAGTATATTACCTGAGTTAATTTTGCAACGTATTCCCTATCAAATAATAGTTAAAGAACTTGAGGTTCCTTCTTTTAGAAATATAGGTATCGCTATGAGAGATAAGAAATCACTTTCCCTTACATCAAGGCGATTTTTAGAATATTTGAAGTATAGAAATAAGGAGTTAAAATAAGTGAAAAACCCTCAACATTTTATCGAGGGTTTCATTAGCAAAGGATTTAATGAAATATTGTTGTGTCGCAATATTATACAACTATATACTAATATATAATTCAACTGAATATAAAGTAATACAGTTATCTAAATTGGTCAAACATTCCCCTAATATCCAATAATCCATAACCATAAGACACATTTGGATATGTTATATCTGGAAACTTTCTAGCTCCTTGCAACATAAATGATTTTATCATTTGATCATATGCTACATTAGGATTAGCTCCATCAACTAATACATACTCCAGAAACAATGCAACAGCTCCTGCTGCATGTGCTCCTGCTGCACTACTTCCTGTTATATTACTGTATCCACCACCTGGGTAAGTTGATATTATATTAACTCCTGGAGCTACAATATCTGGCTTTAACTTTTCTAATCTTGTTGGGCCTCTCGATGAAGATTGCCATATACTATTATTTACAGTATTGTATGTTCCTACTGTAATCATTTCATTTGATGATGATGGATAGTTAAGCGTTCCAAAAGGGTCTGCTTCTGAAAATTTAGTTCCAGACTGTAATAGAGACCTATTTGGTAAATACATATCATAATGCCCATCAACTATATAGTCTCCACTTAATCTAATTGTCCATATTCCCGGTTTTATATCTCTTAAAGTTATTATTGCTAACTCATCACCAGAGAAAAAATCAGGATATTTATAAAAAATTTCATATGTTGTAAGTTCATAATCAAATATTCCTGAAACTATAGCTAAATCTCTAACTGTTGATGTTTCACTTAATTCCCCCGATGGTGATATTATTAATACAGATATTTTATCAGGTCTTTTTCCCCAAAACTGAATCTGTATATCTCTTTCATTTGCTCCTACTTCTAATAATATATCTCTACTTTCTCCTTGTACTATAGTCCCTGAATAATGAGTTTGTGTATTACCTTCGTTTCCAGCTGCAGCAACAGTAACTACACCTCTATCTTCATAAAAAAGTAAGTTCTCAAATATAGTTGTTCCTGCTACTCCACCAAAATTACTTCCTAAAGATATATTTATAACTAATGGCCTCCCAAGCTCTACCGATTTAAAATATGCATAGTATATTCCTGCCATAATATCAGCCTTACTATAATATCCATTTATTTCTGCTAACTTTACTACTATAAGTTCTGAACCGGGTGCTACACCTACATATTGAGGATTCACCCTTCCTCTTCCACCTACTATTCCAGCTACTAATGTTCCATGACCATTTGTATCTTGTGATAA